>NZ_JBHWGD010000036.1:0-13639 GCF_042733235.1 Kitasatospora sp. NPDC059722 | reverse complement strand
TACCCCGAGGCCCGGCCCGCCCCCCCCCGGGGCCGCAAACAACACCCCCCCCGCCCGCCAACACCCGGTCTCCCCCCGGTCAGGCCCGGCCCCGGCGGCCGGCCCCCCCGGGGGGGGCAGGGCCGCCGGGACGCGTGTCAGTAGGACTGGAGCTCGACCAGGTGCCCGTCCGGGTCCCGCAGGTGGGCGCTGCGCAGGTTCGGGCCCCACTCCGGACGGTCGGTGGCGGGTACGGCGAGGGTGCCGCCGTGGGCGAGGCAGAGGGCGAGCGCCGCGTCGACGTCGTCGACGCGGAAGGCGAGCATCGCGGAGTCCTGAGCGGCGGCCCGGACGGGCAGGTCCGTGGTGCCGAGGGTGGCGGCCATCGCGGCGCGGTCGTAGAGCACGAGGACGGCCTGGTCGTCGACGTCCCAGTTGGCGTACGGGCCCTCGGGGGCGCCCTTGATCAGCGTGGCGCCGGTGAGGGGCGGGAGGACCGCGCGGTAGAAGCCGAAGCACTCGGCGAAGCGCGTGACGAGCAGACGGGGGTACAGGGCGTCCATGGCGAGGGCTCCTGGGAGTGACTCGAATATTAGTAGGTGAAGACCCACTATAGGAAGAACCCTAGAATCCAGCCATGACCTCTCCCGCCGCCCCGCCCCCGTCCCCGTCCTCGGGCGACATGCCGCCGACCCTGCTCGACCTCGGCACCTACCTCCTCTCCCGGATCGGCCGCACCGCGCGGGCCCGCCTCGGCGAGCGGCTGGCCGGGCGCGGGCTGCGGCTGTGGGATATGGCGGTGCTGGCAGCCCTCGCCGACTTCGGGCCGCACGCCCAGCGCGAGCTCTGCGAGCGGCTCGCCCTGGACCCGAGCGACCTCGCCAAGATCGCCGACCAACTCGCCGCCGGCGGCTACGTCGAGCGGGCCCGGGACAGCGCCGACCGGCGGCGCGTGTCGGTGTCCGTGACGGACGCGGGTCGGGCGCTGCTCGCCGAACTCGACGCCGAGGCGCGGTCGGTGCAGGACGAGGTACTCGCACCGCTGGACGCACAGGAACGGGAGGTGCTCCAGGGGCTGCTGCTGCGCGTCCACGCCGGGCTGACGACGGGGCGGTTGGGCCTGTGAGGCGGCAACAGGCGTAGGCCCGCGGGAAATCGGGTGCGGAGCGTCGGCGGGCTGGTGTGCAATCGAGGGATGGCGATCACGATGAGCACGCCGACGGTCGAAGAACTCCATTCCGCTGTCGGCGTGTTGACCGACTGGCAGCACGACGACCGACCCGCGCAGCTGCACCCGGGAGACGTCGGCTGGTTCCGGCGGTTCGGTGCGGAGCGAACGGCCGCAGCCGTCCGGACGTGGAGCCGGGCGGGGGAGCTACTGGCCGTCGGCCTGCTGGACGGACCGGACGTGCTGCGGCTGCAGATCGCGCCGAAGGCACTCCACGACGAGGAACTGGCACGGCAGGTGGCCGAGGACGCAGCGTCCCCCCGGCGCGGCGTGCTCCCGGAGGGCGAGGCGTACGTGGCCACCCCGCCGGGCGCGCTCGTCCGCGACCTGCTGGTGCGGCACGGCTGGGAGGACGGTGACGCCTGGACGTCGCTGCGCCGCGAACTCGGCGAGCCCGTACCGGAGCCATGCGTGCACGTCGAGGTGGTGGGGCCCGAGCAGGCACCCGAGCGGACGGCCGTCCAGCGCTCGGCGTTCGCCAATTCCACCTTCACCGACGAACGCTGGCACACGATGGCGGCAGCCGCCCCGTACGCCGCCGCGCGCTGCCTGCTCGCCCGCAACGACCGGGGCGAACCGGTGGCTGCCGCGACGGTGTGGTCCACGGGAGAAGGCAGACCAGGCCTGATCGAGCCGATGGGCGTCCACGCGGACCACCACGGCCTCGGTTACGGCCGCGCCATCGTGCTCGCAGCGGCGCGGACACTCCAGGAGCTGGGCTCCTCCAACGTCGCCGTGTGTACGCCGAGTTCCAACGCCGCCGCCATCGCCACCTACCGATCGGCCGGACTCCGGCGACTGCCGGAGCTCCGGGATCTGCGCCGAAAGGCTTGAAGGCCTCTCCTTCGTCTCCGGCCTGTCGAGCAACGCGTCGGACGCCTCCAGCCTGCCCGGCCGACAGATGGGATCCCCCAATGCGGGGAAGGGAACCGCTCGATGAGTTGTACGTGTCACCCTGTCCGTGACGGCGGCGACATACCGGGGGAGGCTTGGTGGCTGCCAATGGTGACACCGAAGGAATAGCGGAACAGCCGGCCGTGTTCGTGGGCCCCCATCAGTTGCTGCGGCCGTTGGGCGAGGGCGGGATGGGGGTGGTGTACCTGGCCCGCTCGCCCGGACTGAGGCTGCTCGCGGTGAAGGTCATCCGGCCCGAGTACGCGGAGGACCCGCGGTTCCAGCGCCGGTTCCAGCAGGAGGTGGAGGCCGCCCGGCGGGTGACGGGGTTCCACACGCCGCCCGTGGTGGACGCGCAGCCGCGCGGTTCCCGGCCGTGGATGGCCACGGCGTACCTGCCGGCGCCGTCGCTCGGCGAGGTGGTCAGGCGGTTCGGCCCGCTCGGCGAGGCGGGTGCGCGGGCCTTGGGGGCGGCCCTCGCGGAGGCGCTGGCCGCGATCCACGCGGTGGGCGTGGTGCACCGTGACCTCAAGCCGGGCAATGTGCTCATCGCGCGGGACGGTCCGCGTGTCATCGACTTCGGGATCAGCCGTGCCTTCGACGCCGTTCACCTGACCCGGACCGGCATGGTGTGCGGCACGCCCGGATACATCGCTCCCGAGCGCATCGTCTCCGCATCCGTCACCTTCGCCTCGTCGGACGTGTTCTCGCTCGGCTGCCTGCTGGTGTACGCGCTCACCGGCCGCACCCCGTTCGGCACCGGTGAGCCCGCGCAGATCAACCGGCGGGCGGTCTACGAGGAGCCCGAACTCGCCGGTGTTCCGGCCGTGTTGCGCCCACTGGTGGCCGCGTGTCTGGACAAGGAGCCTGCCCGGCGGCCCTCGGCGGCGGCCGTGCTGGCCGCACTGGCCCCGGTGGATCCGGCGGCGCTGCTGAGTCCGGGCCTGCTGGCCGACCTCGACGCCCGGGAGCGGCAGGCCGCGATCGACCTGGCCGCACCGCCCGCCGATCCGCCCGCGCTGCCGGTGCGGACGTGGCAATCGCTCAGCCGCCGCGGCCTGTTCGGCCTCGGTGCCGGGCTCGGCGCGGGTGTGGCTGCGGCCGTCGGCGTGCCGCTGCTGCTCACGCGTCGGGCACGGGCGGCGGCCGGGACGGCGACTGTCGGCAATCCCGTGGACGCATGGGGAGCCGACGCGGGAGGCGCGAGCCCCGCGACCGAGGCCCCGGCCCCGCTGTGGAGCCAGCCGTTCAGCGGTGTGGCGGTCGACCATCAGCTCTCCCTCATCGGCTCGACGCCGGTGTGGTGGAACGCGGGGCTGGGCGCGACCGGCCTCGACGGCTCGACGGGGCGTCAGGCGTGGGCCCGGGAGGACGTCCAGTTCTTCCAGGCGCAGAACGGGCTGCTCTACGGGACGTCCATGGACTTCAAGAGTCTGGTGTGGCTGAACGCCACGGCCGAGGACCACCGGATCCCGCTCACCGTGCCCACCGAGCAGCGGTGGGAGGCCATGATGAGCATGCGGGTCTTCGGCGCGGACGACCGGACCGTGGTGATGGCCCGGCAGACGGCCTCCGCCGGCGGCGGAGTCGTCGTCGGGGCCGATCTGGGCACCGGGGAGGTGCTGTGGCAGCACGACGTCGCCCAGGCGCCGGTGTCCGTGGCCCGCCTCGATGAGGCCTCGTACAGCGGTTCCGGCAGCTTGATGGGCCTGGTCGCCGACGGCAGGTGCTACTACCGCGACGGTGACGTCCAGCACGCGGTGGACCTGCGGACCGGAGTGTCCCAGTGGCAGGCCGTCGGTCTCGCGGGTGGCATTGCCGGGCAGCCCGCACGGCTGATCCGCAGCGGCGAACTGCTGCTGGTCGTCGTCGGTCAGACGGTGGTGGCCCTGGAAGCGGCCACCGGGCGGCAGCGCTGGCTGGCTCCGCCCGTCCCGCAGGCGGTCTTCGGCTGTGCACTCGGTGCCGGCAGGCTGCTGCTGTCCGGGAACCTGGGCACCGCCTACTGCCTGGACGTCACGACCGGCAAAGGGCTGTGGCACTCCACCGTGGCGACGGCGACCTCGCCGGGCACGGGGATGGACTTCCGGGTGCCGTCGGCAGGCGACGGCTTCTTCGGCGTCTCCCTGCTGGGCGGGCCGTCCGGGGCCGCCGTCCTGGACGCCACCGCAGGCGCGGTCCGCTGGGTGTCACGCCCGGCCTCCGACGAGGGCCAGTGGACCACCGCGGCCGTCGGCGGAACGCTCTACTGCGCCTCCTCCACCACGCTGCGCGCCTTCCGGGCCGGCGCCGCATGAGCGCGCAGAGCATCGGTCCCTACCGCATCCTGCGCAAGCTCGGCGCGGGGGGCATGGGCGCCGTCTACCTGGCCGCCACCGGCAGCGGGCGCCCCGTCGCGGTGAAGACCGTGCAGCAAGAGTACGCGGCCGACGCCGAGTTCCGGCGCAGGTTCACCCAGGAGGTGGCGGCGGCCAGGTCGGTCAACGGGGCCTACACCGTGGCGGTGGTGGACGCCGACACCGAGGCGGAAGTCCCGTGGCTGGCCACCGAGTTCGTCGCCGGACCGTCGCTGTACGAGGCCGTGGTACGCCACGGCGCGCTCGCCGGGCCCGCGCTGCAGGTCCTGGGAGCGGGCCTGGTGGAGGCGCTCGCCGCGATCCATCGCGCCCGGATCATCCACCGGGACTTGAAGCCCTCGAACATCCTGGTCGCCCGGGACGGCCCGAGGGTCATCGACTTCGGGATCAGCAAGCCGACGGCCGACGCGCTGCCCACCGCGAGCGGCCAGATCATCGGCACCCCCGGGTTCATGTCCCCCGAACACGCGGCAGGGCTGAACCTCACCCCCGCCAGCGACCTGTTCTCACTCGGCGCCGTGCTGGCCTTCGCCGGGACCGGCCGCACGCCCTTCGGCGAAGGGCCGCCGGCGGTGCTGATCTACCGGGCCTCCGAGGAGCCTCCGGACCTCGACGGAGTGCCACCGGAGCTGGTGGGACTGCTGGTGCGCTGTCTGGACCGGGATCCGGCCCGGCGGCCCACGCCCACCGAGCTCGCCGAGGCCTTCCGGTACGGCCCGGCGGTCGGCACCGACTGGCTGGGAGGGGCGGAGCGGACCGTACGCCGGCGTGAGCGCGAACTGGCCCGGGTGCTGAGCGATCCGAACGGCACCCGGCGCCGGCTGCTCGTCCTCGGCGGAGCACTGCTCGCCACGGCCGCCGCGGGCGGTGTCACCCGGGCCCTGTGGCCGGGCACCTCGGGGGAGCCCCCGACGGCCTGGTCGGCGACGCTTCCCCGGGCCGGCATGACACCGGTCGGCTGCGGACCGGCGGCGGTGGTGTGCGCGGACCGCACGGGTGCCGTCGGCTACGACCGTTCCGACGGGCGGGTGCTGTGGAGCAGCACCGCGGAGGCGGGGATGCTCCCGGTCGGCGACGGCGGGCGGCTCTGGTCCGTGGACTCCGACGGCTCGGTGCGGGCACGCGACGCGCGCAGCGGCGACACGGTCTGGCGTTCGTCCGACCCGGTTCCCGGTGCGCAGTCCGTCGCCCTGCCGCTGTCGGGCCTGCTGCTGGTCACCGGAGCCGACGGAACGCTGCACGGCTACGACGCGGCCGGAGGGCGCCGACTGTGGAGCGGCACGGCGCTGGGCACCTCCTACGGCATCCAGGGCATGCCCTCGGCGGGGTTGCTGATCGTCACGCTCCTCGGGGACCTGGCCCGGGGCGCCGAGGGCGCCTTCCGGTTCGTGGCACTCGACAGCGCGACCGGACGCCAACGCTGGTCGCTCGTCGCCCAGGACCTGTACGCGCCGCGGGAGGGGAGCCGACTGTACGCCCTGGGCACGGATCTCGCCCTCACCGCCGTGGACGGCGAGAACGCGACCGTCCTCTGGAGCCGGCCCACCGGCTTTCGGCCGGCCGGTGCGATCGTGTTCACCGGTGCCTACCAGGGTTCGCTCTCGCTCCGCCAAGGGGTGGTCGCCTGTCTGCCCCTCACCGGGACGACGTCCACGTCCGGGACGACCGTGACGGCGGCCTTCGACACCGCGGGCGCCCGGCTCTGGACCGGCTCGCGCATCGGCGCCATCACCGGGTGCGCGGACGCCGGAACCGTCGTCGTGACCGGCGGCCCGCAGGACGCGTCCGCCCTCGACCTGCGCACCGGGCGCACCGCGTGGACCTGGCCGTCGCCACACGGCGCCGCCACCGTGTGGGGCGCCGTCGGAGGGTCGTTCCTGGTCACTGCGCCCACCGCCGCCGGGGGGATCACCGTGCAGTCGCTCACCAGCGCCGCCGGCACCCCGCAGTGGCATCAGACATTCGCCCGGCAGCCAGGGGCCCCGCAAGTCCTCGCCCAGGACCCGGCCCTGCTGGTCGGCTACGGGACCACCCTGACCGCCTATCACCTGTCAGCCGGCTGACAGCCTCCGAAGGGTTGATCACGAGATGGCCGAGATCGAGGACACCCCGCCCGCCACCGAACCGCTGCCGACCCTCCCGGGCACCCGCCCCCTGCCGCCACAGCCCACTCCCGCCACCCTCCCCGACCCGGCGGACCTGCGCCCGGCCGGACCCTCCCGGCGGTGGACCTGGCTGCTCGGAGGCGTCACGGCCGGGGCGGGCACCGCAGCGCTCGTCCTGGGCCTGGTGGCCAACCTCGTCACCCCGGCGGCGACCGCGGGGACGACGGCCGCGACGACGGTCTCCGCCGCGACGACCGTCGCGCCCGCACCGACCCTCTCGGTCACCTCCGGACCGGCGAGCCCTACGACGGAGCCCTACACCACCTTGGCCGCGGGCTGCGCCCTGGTTCGCCCCGAGACGGTCGACCGCTATGCGAAGGGAACCTCGTGCAGCGAGCAAAAGGACGTCGTGGGCATGACCAATGCGAGCGCGGGCTGGCACAGCAATGACGGAGGCTGGACCATGATGCAGGTCATGGTCCAGCTGTCCCCGGTCGCCGAGAGTGTCTACGAGGTCACCGTGGCCGGGCACCGGAACGGGGGGGCCACCAGCGGAATGAAGGTCACTGACGACCGGGCCGTTCCCGGCATAGGGGAGAAGGCGACCCTGTTCTACACCACCATGAATGGGTACGGCCACGCCGACCTCGTGGTGCTCCAGCGCAACGCGCTCATCACCATCAGCTATGAGAAGGGCACCTTTTCCGGGGTCACCCTGAAGGACATCCCGCCCGCCGACGCCGAAGCCGCCGCCACCGCCTGCGGCCAGGACGTCGTGGCCACGCTCGCCGCCTCGTGAAACCCGCGACGCCACCGACCCCGGCCGTGCGTAGACCCTAGTCCGCGGGGTGCGGGCGGCGGGCGCCCGCGAACTCGTTGGCCCAGCGCGGGATGTCGAGGACGTTGTCGACGCGGGCGACGAGCGTGCCCGTCCGCTCGGCGTGGATCATCGCGCCGTCGCCCGCGTAGATCCCGACGTGGTGGAGGATCGCGTCCGGACGGGAGAAGAAGATCAGGTCGCCGGGGAGCATGGCGTCGCGCGGCACTTCGGCGCTGCGGTTGAACTGCGCGACGGTGTAGTGGGCGAGCTCGATCGTCCCGTGGCTCGCGAGGTACCAGCAGTAGAGGGACAGGCCGCTGCAGTCGTAGCCGACGGTGTTCTCGCCGAGGCAGACCCCGTCGAGGTAACCGTTCTCGCCGTCGCAGAAGCCGTAGCTCGCCCCGAGGCGGTCGCCGCCGCCCCACGCGTACGGCACGCCGATCTGTGCGGCGGCCACCTCGGCGACGCGTCGTCCGAGTGCGGCGGCAGCCATGGGCTCGGTTGCGGCGGGGCTGCTCGGCGCGGGTCCGGCGCTCGCGGCGGCCGACGCCCCCAGGGCGGGAACGAGCCCGGCCCCGAGCGCGATCCCCAGCATCCGGCGCCGGCCTACGCCCGAACCGTCCTCGTGGTGCGGCAGTTGGGACTCCATCGCTCACTCTCCCGGTGTTGTCGGCGTCTCGTCAGGTCTCGGGATACCAGGATCCCGGCCGGACGCATCGGTCCGCCATCACCCGGAACGGTGAATCGCGAACCGCATCGGCCTTGGAACGGTGGGATATTCGCCCACAAATCGTTTGACGCCCCATCAGATGCGGCCAACGATGGGCGCAAAGGTTCGACCGCGACCCCCGGAGGCCACCGTGACCAGCGCCGTCAAGCTCATCCGCAGCACTCGCCTGACCCCGGCCGTCGACTACGCCTACGCGGCGGCCGTCGACGCGCCGGTCCGCACGCTCTGGCTCGCCGGCGCCTGTCCGCTCGACGAGAAGGGCCGGACGGTCGCCGTCGGCGACTACGAGGGCCAGGCCCACCAGGTCATGCGGAACCTCATAACCGCCCTGGAGGACGCGGGCGCCGCACGGACCGACATCGCCCGGACGACGGTCTACGTCGCGTCCTCCCGCCAGGCCGACCTCGTGAAGGTGTGGAACGTGTACCGCTCGTACCTGACGGAGCACGACGCCCCCAGCACGCTGCTCGGCGTCGCCGTGCTGGGCTACGCGGACCAGTTGGTGGAAGTGGAGGCGGTGGCCGTGCTGCCCTGAAGCCGTAACTCTCCTCGGGTGCTCAGCCGAAGATGGCGCGCGGCTCGCCGGTGAGCCACGCGTTGTCGATCCGCACCCGGTGCATCAGCCAGCGGTCGCCGTCGCGGCGCAGTTCGACGTCGTAGCGGTTCTTCAGCAGGGCGTGGGTGGCGGGGTCGGCCGTCAGCACGTGCTGCGCCTCGACGAGGGAGGTGAGCCGGGCCCGGTCGCCGTCCACGGTGATGCGGGAGTTGGTGACCTGGTGGGTGGTGGTCACCCGCCCGGCGAACATGCCGAGGATCGTCGTCACGATGTGGTCCCGGCCGGCCATCACGGGCGGTTCGGCGTCCCACGCGGCGGCCGCCGGGCGGAAGTCAAGTTCGGCGTCCGGGGTGAAGGAGGAGGCGAACAGCTCGCGGTCGTGGAGGTCCTGGCCGAGGCCGAAGCGGAGGAGGGTGTCCAGGATCTCGGCCCGGTCGCGCAGTTCGGCGGCGACGGCGGCCGGGTCGGCGGCGGGTGCGGCGAGGGCGCGGTCGGTGGTGACGTACATGGTGCAACTCCCTGGGAGGTGGGGGATCTTCGGCGATGGCTCCACCCTCCTGCGGGAGCGGTCGGACGATCAATGAGAGGCTGTGCAACGATCGTGAAGCGAGGGTTAATGATGTAGCGGGGAGAGGCGGTACGGAGTGCTGGAGCGGCACGAGATCGAGGCGTTCCTGGTGCTCGCCGAGGAACTGCACTTCGGGCGGACGGCCGAGCGGCTGCACGTCTCCACCGCGCGGATCAGCCAGACCGTGCGGAAGCTGGAACGCCGGGTCGGCGCACCGCTGTTCGTCCGGACGAGCCGCCGGGTGGAGCCGACGGCGCTCGGGGCGCAGCTGGCGGAGGAGCTGCGGCCCGCGTGGGAGGCGGTGGGCGCCGCCGTCCGGCGGGTCGCCGACGCCGGGCACGGCCGCACCGGAACGCTGCGGGTGGCGTTCGCGGGCCCGGCGGCGGGGCAGCTGCTCGTCGGCGTCGCGGAGCGCTTCAGGGGACGGCTGCCCGGCTGGGAGGCGACCCTCCGGGAGGCCGAACTCGTCGACCGCATAGCCCTCCTGCGGGCGGGCGAGGTGGACCTGGTGTTCGCGGAGTACCCGCTGCGCGAGCCGGACCTGGTGCCGGGCCCGGTCCTGGTGAGCGAGCCCCGGATGCTCGCCCTGCCCGCCGGCCATCCGCTCGCGCAGCAGGACGCCGTCACGCCGGAGCAATTGGCCGACCTCCCGCTCGTCCAACTGCCGTCCGCCGTCCCGGAGTCCTTCCGCGCCGACCGCACCCCGGCACGGACGCCGAACGGGCGGCCGATCCCACCCGGCCCGGAGGGCGGCACGCTGAACGAGATCCTGACCCTCGTCGGCGCCGGCCGGGGCGCCTTCCCGCTCGGCGCCCAGGCCCGCCGCTACCACCCCCGCCCCGACGTCGCCTACCGCCCGCTCGCCGACGCGCCCCCGGTGCAGTGGGGCCTGCTCCACCACCGCGACCGCCCGACCCCCGCCACCGAGGCGTTCAACCGCGCGGCCCAGGACCTCCTGGGGGTCGATGGCTAGTAGTGCTTTCCGGTGAGCCGCGGGGTCAGGTTCCGCTGAGCGCGGTCTCGATGAGGTCGCGGGCGGCTGTGCCGTAGACCGCGGACGGCTGGAGGCGGTCGAAGGCCTTGCGGAAGACCGCGAGCCGGTCCGTGAAGTGCAGCGCGGATCGGCGAACCTTCAGCCGCGTCGCGGACGTGGGATATACCGCGGGGCGGCGAGCCCGCGAGTGGGGCGTCGCGCTCGCCACGGCGACGAAGGTGCTGGACGGCATCGCTGCCATGATCGAGGCCCCGCCGTCGAATCGTGCACGCACCGGGGGCTAGCCCCACCTCCAAACGGGCGGGTAGCAGCATCGTCGCAGCCGGGCGACTCCGGGGAAGGTGGGAGCAGCGAAACACCGCTGCTTTTCCCGACAAGACCCTGGAGTTGACACGTGCTTGAGCAGGCGCAGCACAAGGCCCGTCCGTCCCGGCGCTGGAAGGCCCTCGCGGCCGCGGTGGCCGTCGGCGCCCTGACGGTGGGTGCACTGGCTCCGGCCGCGGCGTTCGCGGCGCCTCGACCGGACACCGTCCAGCAGGGCCTCGACGCGCTGGCGCGGGACGAGGGCGTGCCCGGTGCGCTGGCGAGCGTCAAGAAGGGCGACGGCCGGGCCCGCAACTACACCGCCGGGGTCGCCGACCTGGCCACCGGCGCCAAGGTGCCGGTCGACGGCCAGGTGCGGATCGGCAGCAACACCAAGGTGTTCACGGCGGTGGTCGTGCTGCAGCTGGTCGGCGAGGGGAAGATCGCGCTCGACGAGCCGATCGAGACGTACCTGCCGGGCCTGGTCCGCGGGGACGGCATCGACGGCCACAGGATCACGGTCCGCCAGCTCCTCCAGCACACCAGCGGCATCCCGAACTACCTCAAGGCCGACCTCCGGCCCCGCTACTACGAGCCGCGCGAACTCCTCGACACGGCCCTTCAGTTCAAGGCCGAATTCGCGCCGGGGGAGAGGTTCGGGTACAGCAACACGAACTACGTCCTGGCCGGCCTGATCGCCCAGAGGGTCTCCGGCAGGCCCATCGCGGCGGAGATCGAACGGCGCGTCATCGAGCCCGCAGGCCTGCACCACACGTACTTCCCCGCCCCCGGCGACGAGTCCATCGGCGAGCCGCACCCCAAGGGCTACTACCGGGACGCGCCGGGAGCGCCGCTGCGCGACGTCACGGAGATCGACCCGTCCTGGGGCTGGGCGGCCGGGCAGATGATCTCCACCAACTCCGACCTCAACCGGTTCTTCTCCGAGCTGCTCCACGGCGACCTCCTCAAGCCGGCCCAGCTCGCCGAGATGAAGAAGACCGTCCCCGCCGAGAAAATGGGCCCCGGCGCCGGCTACGGGCTCGGCTTGGTGAGCAAGCCGCTGCCGTGCGGCGGTGGCCTCTACTGGGGCCACGGCGGCAGCTTCCCGGGCTACGAGACCCGAGGCGGCGTCACCGACGACGGCAGCGCCGCCGCCGACATCGCGGTGACGACCCAGCCCTCCGACCCGAACACGATGAAGCACGTCGAGAGCCTCGTCGAAACGGCCCTCTGCCGCTGACGCCGAGACGCGGGCAGCGGCGCCGGGCGGCCGTCGGGGGCGGGGTCAGGCGGGCTGCCACAGTTCGATGCGATTGCCCTCGGGGTCCGTGACCCAGCCGAACCGTCCGACGCCCGCCATGTCCTGGGTCTCCCCGGCGACGTCCGCTCCCTTGGCGCGTAGCTGCGCGAGCATGGCGTCCAGGTCGCGGACCCGGAAGTTGAGCATGGTCCGCTGGGCGTTCGATCCGAAGTAGTCGGTTCCGGACTCGAAGGTCGCGAACACCGTCGGGCCGGTCTCCTGCTGCCAGAGGCCGTGCTCGTCGGCGGCCAGGCCGAGGCAGTCGCGGTACCACGCATTGAGGGCAGCAGGGTCGGCGGCCCGCAGGAAGTACCCGCCGATTCCAAGCACACGTTCCATGGCGCCATCCTGCCAGGACGGCGACCGAAGCGGGTCGGCACCACGCCAACACCCGTGCCTCCCGACGATCAGGACCGTTGGAAGGCACGGGCGTTGGCGCGGTGCCGGGTATCTCGTGCGACCGCCATTGAGCGCGGGTCAGCGTGCGAGTGCCGCCAGCGCAGCGGTGGCGAAGGAGTGGTCCTGCTCGGGGGCGCCGCCGCCGATGCCGAGGGCACCGACGAGGCGGCCGTCGCGGTGGACCGGGACGCCGCCGGCGATGAAGAGCAGCGGACGGTCCAGTGCGGTGGGCAGGGAGTGGAACGGCCCGTCGGGCTTGACGAGGTCGACCAGGTCGGCGGTCGGGGCGTCGAGCTGGAGGGCGGTGTAGGCCTTGCGGGTGCTGGTCTCGCCGGAGATCAGCACGGCGCGGTCGTCGCGGCGGAAGGCGAGCGGGTGCCCGCCCGCGTCCAGGACGGTGATGCTGACGGCGACCCCGGCCGCCTCGGCGGCGGTGCGGGCGGCGGCGACGAGCGTCTCGGCGTCGGCGGTGGTGAGCGGGGTGACGGTGGTGGTGCTCATGGTGGTGCTTCTCCTTGGGGAACCGGGGGAACGGTGGTTCAGTGGTGGACGGGGATCGAGACGGTCGGAACAGCGGTCGGAACGGCGGTCGCACGGCCCGGGGCGCGGCGCTCCAGGGCGGCGGACCAGACGGCTAGGACGAGTGCCGAGGCGGCGAGCAGCGCGCCGACCCAGTTCGGGGCCGTGTAGCCGAGGCCGGCCGAGATCACCAGGCCGCCGAGCCAGGCGGAGAGGGCGTTGCCGAGGTTGAACGCCCCGATGTTGACGGCGGAGGCCAGGGTGGGCGCGCCGTGCGCCTGGTCGAGGACGCGCTTCTGCAGCGGCGGGACGGTGGCGAAGCCGAGCGCTCCGATCAGCAGGATCGTGACGGCGGCGAGGACCTTGTCGTGCGCGGTGAGGGTGAACAGGCCGAGCACGACGGCGAGTCCGCCGAGCGAGGCGTACAGCATCGGCATCAGCCTGCGGTCGGCGAACCTCCCGCCGAGGAGGTTACCGAGGAACATCCCGATGCCGAACAGCACCAGCAGCCAGGTGACGGCGCCGTCGGAGTAGCCGGCGACGCGGGTCATCATCGGGGCGATGTAGGTGATCGCGGCGAAGACTCCGCCGAAGCCGAGCACGGTCATCGCCATCGCGAGCAGCACCTGCGGGTTGCGGAACGCGGTCAGCTCGCCGCGCAGGTGGGCGCCCTCGGGGCGGGGCAGGGCGGGGACGAGCTTGACGATGCCGAGCAGGCCGACCACGCCGAGCGCGGCGACGCCGACGAAGGTGGCGCGCCAGCCGACGGCCTGGCCGACGAAGGTGCCCAGCGGGACGCCGACGATGTTGGCGACGGTGAGCCCGGTGAACATGGTGGCGATGGCGCCGGCCTTCTTGTCCGGGGCGACGAGGTCGGCGGCGACCAC
>NZ_JBHWGD010000035.1:54508-89672 GCF_042733235.1 Kitasatospora sp. NPDC059722 | reverse complement strand
GTTGTTGTGCGGTTTTTCTCTCCTTTTTTGTCTCTCACGTTGTGTCGGGTGTTGTCTCCTACAACACCCCAACCCCCACCTGTCGTTCGTGCGGGGCCCGTCAGAACGCCGCCCCGGCCGGCCGGGGCTCGCCCATGAAGTGGACGATCTCCTCGTGGTTCGTGGAGCGCACCGCGTTCAGCGCGCCGCTGCGGTAGTAGAGGTCCAGGCAGGTCGGGTCCGGGCCGAGGTCCGGCTCCTGCCCGGCCCGCATCAGGGCCAGCGCCGCCGGGACGTTGTGGCTGAACGTCACCCCGGCCCGCCGGAAGTAGCCGCGGCCCGCCACCTCCTCGACCAGCGCCTCCTGGTCCGCCACGACCGGCTGGGTCAGCAGGTCGTAGCGGAACACCTCGTCCAGGAACGCCCGGTGCTCCGCGCCGAGCCGGGGGCTCACCGCCTCGCCCCACCAGCGTTCGAGCGCCGTGCGGCCCGCCTGCTCGGTGAACAGGTAGCCGATCGCCGCCGCGTAGGCGGGGGCGCCGCCGCCGTGCGCCCGCGCGGCCGCCTCGCGCAGCGGCGCGGCCTCGGGGGCCGGGGTGGTGTCGATCCAGTCGGCCAGGCTGTCGAGGACCTCGGACTGGGTCCACCCGGCCAGCCGCCGCAGCGGCAGCCAGCAGTGCCGCAGCACGGCGTTCTCGGCCACCACCCGCGCCCAGAACAGGAACCGCTGCATCCGGGCGTTGTCCTCGAAGGTCATGGTGCGGTGCGCCAGCACGTACTCGAAGTCGTCGTGGTCACCGCGCAGCGCGACGATCCCGTGGACCTCCTTCTGCTCGGAGTACTCCGTGTTGGGAAGCAGCATGATCGGGTAGACGGCGATCCGCGAGACGTGCTCGGCGAGTTCGTCGTAGCCGCGCAGGAAGGACTCGACGGTCTCGCCCGGTGCGCCCCAGATCAGCTCGGCGTAGCAGTCCAGGCCCTCGCGCCCGAGCCACTCGACGAGCTCCCGCCAGTCGTTGACCTTCATGTTGCGCCGGCGCATCGAGTCCAGGGCGTCCGGGCTGAGCGACTGCAGGGCGAGGGTGAACGAACTGCGCAGGCCGGCCTCCTTCATCCGCCGCACGATCTCGTAGAACACCTTCGACTTGTTCTTCGCCCAGGAGGTCTCGAAGGCCCGGGGAAATCCCAGCCGGCGATTGATGGAAATGAGGTCCTCGACCAGTTCGAGGTCGATCGGCAGCATCCCGAAGTTCGCGTCGCAGGCCACCACGGTGTGCACGCCGAGTTTGCCGAAGAGTTCGAGTTCGGCGCGCAGCCGCTCGCGCGAGAAGGCCCGCACGCGCTGGCCGACGGCGCCGCCCCAGTAGCAGAAGGCGCATTTGTACGGGCAGCCCCGGTTGGTCTCGATCAGGGCGACGTCGTAACGGAAGTTCCCGGCCTCGTCGAGCAGGTCGATCGCGCCGGTCAGGAAGGGCGAGGGAATGATGTCGAGGTTCTCGATCCGGGGCCGGTCCGGCGTGGTCACGACGGTGCCGTCGGGGCGCCGGAACGATATCCCGGCGATGTCGTCGAGCTCGTGCCGGGAGCGGCCGTCGCGGCGGGCCCTGACCAGCTCGGGGAAGGTCAGCTCGCCCTCGCCGTTGACGATCACGTCGACCTCCGGGTGGAGCCGGAACACCCGCTCCGCCTGGCCGCTGACGTGCGTGCCGCCGAACACCGTCCAGCCGTCGGGCTGCAGTTGGCGGTAGGTCGCGGCGAGCGCCCCGAAGGCCCGCACGTTCCAGCCCAGGACGGAGAAGCCGACGAGGTCGGGGAGCTCCTCGCGGAACAGCCGGTGGGCCATCTCCCCGTGCGTCACGCGGCCCCGGAAGTTGCAGATCTCGACCGCCGTCCCGGACCGGAGTCCGGGGTCCTCCAGAATCATCGCCTTCAGGTATCCGGAGGCCAGCGGCATGGATTCCAGCGGCATGTCCCAGACGCCCTGCTGAACGAGTGCCACCCTGAGCTGAGGACCATGCATTCAGCGCTCCAATTCTCCACGTCGAATGGTTCGGGAGAAAGTCTGACGGTCCACGGAGGAAGGGTAAAGCGGCGTTTGACCGGAACGCGGACAGCGGGCGCCGGAAATGCCTATCATGCCGTCCATGGCAAAATATCGATGGCTGGTGGAGATATCCGGGCAGGACTCCGCCGCGACGGTGCTGTACGCGTTCCCGCACGCCGGTGCGGGCGCCGCCGCGGTCAAGCCGCTGTGCCGGGGGCTGGGCGACGCCTGCCGGGCGGTGGCGGTGCGGCTGCCCGGGCGCGAGTCGCGGATGGACGAGGAGCCGTACACCGAGCTCGGCCCCCTGTGCGACGGCCTCGCCGAGCAGGTCGCCGCGCACGCCGACGGGCGCCGGGTGGTGTTCTACGGCCACTGCGGCGGCGCGGTGTTCGCCTACGAGACGGCCCGCCGGCTGCCCCCGGGGCTGCTGTCGGGGCTGGTCCTCTCGGCCCAGCAGGCGCCGGACCGGATCCCCCCGGTGCACACCTGGCGGCTGCCCGACGACGAGTTCCTGGCCCAGGTGGCGCGGGACGGCTACCTGCCCGAGGCGGTCCTCGGCCAGCCCGAGCTGCGGGAGCTGGTCCTGCCCGCGCTGCGGGCCGACTACGAGGCCATCGAGCGGCACGAGTTCGCGGTCGACCCGATCGGGGCGCCGGTGCTCGCGCTGCTCGGCGAGGCGGACCACTCGGTGGCGGAGGAGGACGTGGCGGCCTGGTCGCGCTTCACCACCGGCGGGTTCCGGCTCGGCCTGCTGCCCGGCGGGCACAACCTGCTGCTGGAGGACCCGGGCGCGGTGGCGGCCGTGCTGCGGGCCGAACTCGGCTGAGGAGCGCAGGTGGTGGGCCGGTCACGCGCGCCGGGTGCCCGCGGTGCCGCCCACCACCTGCCCGCCCAGCGTGCCCGCCGCGAAGGCCTCCCACATCGGCCGCCGCCGGGGCTTGCCGCTGGACGTGCGGCGGATCAGCCCGGACGGACCGGCCACCACCACGACCGCGGCGCCGTCGAGCCCGCGCCGCAGCCGCTCGACGGCCGTCGCCACCCAGGCCCCCTCCCGGCCCTCGACCACCGCCACGGCGGTGTCGACGCCGTCGAGGGCGCCCAGCAGCACGGCCGGGCGGCGGTGCCGCAGCTCCGCGACGCCCGCCAGCACCGCCTCCAGGTCCTCGGCGAAGACGGTGCGGGCCCGCTGCTTCAGGCTGTCCCCGAGGCGGCCGAGGACGTAGAGCCGGCCCTCGTGCAGGAAGCCGCTGTCCCCGGTGCGGAGCCCGGTGGGGTCGAAGGCGGCGGCTCCGAGGTAGCCGTCGGCGATCGAGGACCCGGCGCAGACGATCTCGCCGACCCGGCCCGGCGGCAGCTCCTCGCCCCGGTGGCCGACGATGCGGATCCGGCCGTCCGGCAGCAGCGGGCCTCCGCAGCCGACGAGTTCGAGGCGTCGGTCCGGCGGGGTGCCGGGAGCGGCCGGCCGGACCGGCTCGCCCGTCCGCAGCGCGCTCCGGTCCACTCGCAGGGTGGTCGGCTCCTCGGCCAGCGGCACGCCGGTGACGGCCAGGGTGGCCTCGGCGAGTCCGTAGGCCGGCAGCATCGACGCGGCGCGGAACCCGTGCGGCGCGAGCAGCTCCACGAAGCCGGACAGGATGGCCGGATCGATCCGCTCGGCACCGGTGATGACCGCCCGCCACCGCCCGAAGTCCAGCCCCGCCAGCGCCTCCGGCCGGACCCTGCGCAGCACGTGGGCCAGCCCGAACGCGGGCGCTGCCGTGAGCCGCGCGCCGTGCTCGCCGAAGCAGCGCAGCCAGGCGAGCGGTGAGCGGACGAAGTCCTCCGGGCGCAGTACCCACAGGTCGGCGCCGGTGGTGACCGGGGTGAGCAGGCAGCCGACGAGCCCCATGTCGTGGTGGAACGGCAGCCAGGTGGCGGTGGGGTCGTCCGGTCCCATGCGCAGCCACTGCCGGACGGCGGCCAGGTTCGCCTCCAGGGCCCGCGCGGAGACCACGACCGCGCGGGCCGGCCCGCTGGAGCCGGAGGTGAACTGGACGAGCGCGGTCGCGGGCGTCCCCACGGGGGCGGTGTCGGCGGCGCACCCGTCGGGCCATGCGGCGGCGAGGTCGAGCACGGGGGCGGCGGTGGTGGGCGGACCGAGGCCCGCCGTTTCGGCGCCGGTCAGGATCACCGCCGGTCGCAGGACGGCGAGTCGGGCCGTCAGCCCGTCGCGGTAGGCGTCTTCGTCCTGGAAGGTCGCCGGCGGCGCGAGCGGCGCGGGTACCGCTCCGCACAGCAGCGCGCCGAAGAAGGCCGTGACGAACTCCGGCCCGGAGCCGAGCACCAGGGCCACCGCCCGGCCGGGCCGCACGCCGGCCGCCCGCAGCCGCCGGGCCACCGCGTGAGCGGCGGCCGCCAGTTCGGGGTACGGGTGCCGCGTCCACGTGCCGTCCGGCTGGAGTACGCGGATGCCGCGGTCCGGGTCCGGTGCGTCCAGCCAGTCGAGCAGCCCGCGCGCCGTCACCGGGTGCCCGGGGCGGTGCGGGGGAGGAGCTCGTCCAGGCGGCGGGCCCCGGCGAAGACGCCGAGCAGCCGGCCGGCCGCGACCGGGTCCTCCCTCGCCTGCCGCACGGCCGCGGTCAGGTGCTCGTCCGCACCGGTCAGCGCGGCCTGGCGGCACGCGAACTCGAACATCGCGGCGGAGCCCGCGTCCCGCCGGGCCTGGTAGCGGGCGAGGGCGCGGTCCGGCGGCAGCTTTCCGGTGAGGGCGTCGTGCAGGGCGGCGGCGAGGTTCTCGGCGTCGGTGAAGGCGTCGGAGATGCCGCGGGCGGCGATCGGGTCCTTGTGGTGGCCGGCGTCGCCGGCCAGGGCCCAGCCGGGGCCGTGCGACTGGCGGTAGTAGTTGCGCAGGCCGGCGGCGCCGCGCACCGGGCCGGCGAGGCGGGCCGCGGCGATCCGTCCGGCGGCGCCGGGGAAGCCCGCGAGCGCGTCGAGGTAGCCGCGCCGCCGGTCGCGCCCCCAGGCGCGGAACGCCTCGCGGCGCAGGCTGAGCGCGACGACGGTGCGGCCCTCGTGGGTGGGCCACATGGACAGGCCGCTGCCCGGCCGGAAGTGCGCCTCGACGCCGTCCACCGCAAGCCCGGTCCAGTAGGCGTAGGCGGTCGCGGCGAGCGGGCCGCGGTCGACGAGCACCGGGGCGTCGACGGCGCGGGCGACGGTCGAGTTGCGGCCGTCGGCCCCGACCACGACCCTCGCCCGGACGGTGAACCGGCCGCCGTCCGCGGTCCCGGCGAGCACGCCGCTGACGGGACCGCCGTCCGCCTCGCGCAGCACGTCCAGCACGGTGACGCCCTCGCGCAGTTCGGCCCCGGCCGCCCGGGCCGCGTCGGCGAGCAGCCGGTCCAGGACGGTGCGGCGCGGCGCGTAGGTGACGGCCGGGCCGGTGGCCGCGTCGTCGGAGGTCGGCGCGCCGCTCAGAGCGAGGCCGCCGAAGTCCAGGCTGATCCGCTCCAGGGGCGGGCAGCCGGTGTCGGCTAGGGCGTCCAACAGGCCCCAGCGGGCGAGCCGTTCGATCCCGGGCCGCTGCACCCAGTGGGTGGACATGGTGTCGCTGGGGAAGCGGTCGCGCTCCAGCACCAGGACCCGGTGGCCCTGCCGGGCGAGCAGCATGGCCAGCGGGGAGCCGGTGCAGCGGGCGCCGACCACGACCACGTCGACCTCGGTTCCGGGGGACGGCGGCTGCGCCGCGGCGGTGTTCAACTGACGCTCGTCCGCGCTTGAACCGGCCCGGCGGCCCGCGGTGCGTCGCCCCGCTGGAGGCTGTCGGCCAGCGACTGGAGGATCCCGGCGCAGCCGTGGCTGAGCTCGACCACCGACACCAGGCAGTGCGCGGGCAGGCGTTGGGCGATCTCCTGCTGCTCGCGGACCACCGCGTGGCAGGCGTCGAACATCCGCAGCAGCGTGCGGCCCGTCTCGTTGAAGCGCAGGGACGGGTCCTTGCGCAGCCGGTCGAACAGCCCGGCCAACTCGGCCGGGGACTTGGGCTCCTGGCGCTGCGCCGCGGGCTCGCGCGGCGGTGCGTTCCGCTCGGCGCCGCCGCCTCGGCGCCGGGCCGGCACCGGGTCCTCGCCGCGGCGCAGCCGGTCGCGCACGTCGGCCGCGGTGGCCGGGGAGATGCCGGCCTCCCTGGCTATCTGGCGCAGCGAGGCCTGGGGGTTGCTGGCGATCAGTTCGACGGCGCGTTCCCGCCCCTGGGAGCAGTCCAGCGGCCGGGAGCGGCCGTCGCGGCCGATCCGGCTGGTGAGCTTGGGCAGGTGGGAGACCTGCTCCTGGCGCAGCTCGGCGACCTTCTTGGCGGACAGCCCGGCGACGGAGGCGACCATCCGGTCCGACCAGGCGGGGTGGGTGGCGAAGATCCGCCGGGCCGCCGAGCTGCGGTCGGCCAGCGAGAGCGGCAGCCCGTGCTTGATGTTGGCGGCCACCGAGAGCAGGAAGACGTCGGCCTCGCTGCCCTGGAAGAAGCGGACCTCGATCTCCTGCTGGCCGCGCAGCTCCGCGGCCCGCAGCCGGTGCATGCCGTCGACCACCCGCATCGACGGCTGGTGCACCAGGATCGGCGGGTGGGTGGCGTCGGAGGCGGCGAGCAGCCGCACGTGCTCGCCGTCCTCGCCCTCCAGTCTGGGCGAGTCGGCGTCGAGGAGCACCCGGATCGGCACGACGGTGACGGCGGACCGCTGCAGCTTGTCGTGCCGGAGCGACAACAGCAGTGAGGTGGGATCGCCGACGTGACAGAAAGGCTGAGTCGTGCTCATCTCGACGCTACTCCCCGTGTGTGACGGAACCGTTGTCCGGGAACGCGCGCCTGGGTCGGCTCAGGCGGTAACGTTCCCGAAGTCGTTGAGGTTCAGCGGATTTTCCAATTTCTGGGGCGACCCGTGGATCGGCGCCCGCCGAGCGTCCGGATCCCGTTGTCGCCCCCCGTCAATGTTCCTGACAATGCGTGATTTAGCTGCGAACAGTCAAGGGCTCCGACGGCCCCGGGACAATTCCCGGCCCCGCGTGTGAGGCGGGCCGCGGCCGGGTAGGCAATCCTGTTCCCGGGCGCCGGGGGCGCCGGCGGCGGACGAATCAACGGAAAGCTTCGGTCAATTCCAAAGCGACGTCGGCGTGGTTCGCGCCGATCGGGTGCGCGGTGTGCTCGCGGCCGTGGGGCGCCGCCGGGGCGGCGGGCGCGCGGCCCGGTCCGTCGCGCCCGCAGCGGGCCTCAAGCGCCCTGCGGGACGTCAAGATGCCCGTGTGACAGGGCTGGTGGCGGAATCCCGCCACTGGCGTCGACCCGCCGCCGAAGCGTCGGGATCCGGTCGGGGCGGCCCGGCGCCCGTACATGGCCGGCTGCGAATGTGCGTGCGAATCCTCATGAGAATGCGCGCACGGCGGAGGGTGGCGGTGTGCAGGCCGCGCGCAGCCACGGCCGGGTGTACGTGCGGATGCGTGTGCGAATAGCGGGTGCGCGGCCACCGTCGACTTCCCCCGGAAATCCGCCTAGGGTGCGAAGCGGGTCGAACTCCGGCCGTTCCGTTCGAGTTCATCCATTGATTTCCCGCGCTATTCCACGGCGTGAATCCTCGAAATGTCCTCAGGGAGCAGCATGGTCCTGCACGTGCGGCATGTCGGTCTGGGCGTACCGGATCTCCGGAGCGCCGCGGAATTCTACGAGAATCGCTGGCAACTGGAGGTCGTCGAACGCGACGGCGACCGGATCTATTTCGGTGCGGGCTGCCCCGAGAGCCACGTGCTCCGGCTGCGCGCCACCGACGAGCCGAGGGTCGACCTGATCGCGCTCGCGGCCGAGTCGGCGGCCGAGGTGGACCGCGTCGCCGCGCGGGTGGCCGCCCACCCGCGCGGCCGGCTGCTCGGCGAGCCCGGCCCGCGCCAGGACCTCGGCGGGGGCCACGCGGTGCGGTTCCTGGACTGCGACGGCCGGACGGTCGAGGTCTCCGCCGACGTGGCGGGGCGGGTGTTCACACCCGTGACCGCGAGCGAGACCCGCCCGAAGGGGATTGGCCACGTCGTGCTCAACACGCCCGATATCCAGGTGGCGCGCGAGTTCTACGAGACGGTCATGGGATTCCGGGTGACCGACTGGGTCGAGGACGTGATGTGCTTTCTGCGCACCGGCCCGGTGCACCACACCATCGCCTTCACCCGCGCCCCGCACACCTCGCTCAACCACGTGGCTTTCGAGGTCCGCGGACTCGACGAGTTCATGCGGGCCACCGGCGCGCTGATGCGCTCGGGCATTGCCCCGGTCTGGGGGCCGGGACGGCACGGCGTCGGGCAGAACACCTTCTCCTATTTCCAGGAGCCGTCCTCCGGTTTCGTACTGGAGTACACCACCGCCGCCCAGGTGATCGACGAGGAGCACGGCTGGACCCCGAAGGTCTATCCGGCCAACGCCCAGACCACCGACGTCTGGGGCACCGCCAACGCGCGCGACGAACTCGTCTCCGCGACCCTGATCGGCCGCCCCGACCCCGGCACCTGGACGCCCCCGCCGGTGTGACGGCACGCCCGTGGGGCCGGGCGCTCCTGCGGCGCCCGGCCTCACGGCGGTGCTCGCGCCCCCGTCAGCGCACGTCCAGGCCGCCGTCCGGGCGGAGCACCTCGCCCGTCATCCCGTGCGCGTCGTCCGAGGCCAGGAAGCGGTACAGCGGCGCCAGTTGCGCGGGCGTCAGCACCACGCGCAGCGGATTGAAGTCCCGGATCACCGCGCTGATCCCGTCCGGATCGCCGAACACCTCCGCGGACCCCTCCGGCCCCACTGCCGCGCGCAGCCCCGTCACCACGCCGCCCGGGGCCACCGCGTTCACCCGCACCCGGGGCGCGAGGTCCGCCGCCAGGTGCCGGACCAGCCCGACCGCGGCGTGCTTGGCCATCGCGTAGGCGACCCCCGAACCGTTGCCGCGCACCACGTACGAGGCGTCGGACAGCGTGAACACCATCGCGCCGCGCCGCTCCAGCAGCGGCTCCGCCGCCGCCCGGGCCGCCAGCAGGTAGCCCACCGCGTCCACGTCCAGCACCCGCCGCGCCAGCTCGGCCAGTTCGGCGGCCGGCCGGTCGCGCAGCCCGACCCCGCCGTCGTGGATCCCGGCGTTGCCCACCAGCACGTCCAGCCCGCCGTGCGCCTCCACCGCGGTGCGCACCGCCCGCTCGTTGTCCGCCGCGCTGCGCACGTCCCCGAGCACCAGGGCGACCCCGTCGGGCAGCGGCTCCCGGGGCTCCTCCCGGTCCAGCACCACCACCCGGTGCCCGTGCCGCACCAGGTCCTCCACCACCGCCCGCCCGATCCCCGAGACCCCACCGGTCACCAGGGCCACCCGGACCCCACTCTGCTGTCCCACCACGGAGAACTCCCAGGTCCGCACCGATCCGACCCGGCAACGAGTACACCGCCCCCGCACCCGCCCACCACCCCCGCCCCGAACGCCCCACCCGCGTTCAACCGCTCCCCGTCGGCACTCGAACACCCCGCCCACCCCGAGCCGTTGATCCGCCCCCGGCCGGCCCGTTAGCCTCGCGTGGGCCGTGTTCGTTCGCCCGGACCGCCGGCTGCTCCGGCGATCGATCGCTGACCGGCGTGGGCGGGACCGGGTCAGGTGCGCGCCCCGCGGGGGACGACGAAGTCGCGGAGGCGGGCCGAGTCCAACTCGTCCCACGCACCGGCGATTTCCAGTACCGCGAGGCCGCTGGTCGGGTACTTCTCCCGGACGCGGTCGAGGGCCTCGCCGCCCGGGTCGCCGGCGAGGTCGAGGATCAGGTCCTCCAGGGCCGGGTTGTGGCCGACGAGGAGGACGGTCGTCGCGTCGCGGGGCTGTTCCCGCAGGACCTCGACGAGGTCGTCGGCGTCCGCGGTGTACACCCGGGGGTCGACCGTCGCGGAGGGCGCACCCGGCAGCTCGGCGGCCGCCAGGTCCCACGTCTCTCGCGCCCGCCGCGCCGGCGAGCACACCACCGCGTCCGGCAGCAGCCCCCGGTCGCGCAGCCATCGGCCGGCCTCGGGCGCGTCGCGCCGCCCGCGCGGGCCCAGCGGGCGCTTCTCGTCGGGTACGCCCGCCGGCCACGCGGACTTCGCGTGGCGCAGCACGATCAGCGTGCGGGGCGGCGGGGGCGTGGTCGTGTCGCTCATGCCTCCACGCTGCCACAGACCGGCCCGGCGCGACCCTCGGCTACGGGCGGATCCAGCAGCAGAGGTGCTGCTCCCGCGCGACGGCCCGCCACGCGAGCGCCGCGAGGTCGTCCAGGAAGTCGGCGCCCGAGCTCGGGAAGCCGGCGGGCGTGACGCCGCCGCGGTCCTCAGGGCTCGTGCACGCCGCCGGCCACCCGAAGGAGCTCCTCGGTGGACAGCGCCGCGTGTGCCCGGTCGTAGCTCATCACGGTGAAGGCGCTGATGCCATCGGACCACGTGATGGCACGTTCCGTATCCGTGTCGCACAGCAGGGACACGTCGTGGCCGTTGACGGACAACGGCGGACCGGCGTGGGTGGCCGGTGCCGGGCCCGGGGAGCCCGCTGGGGTGAGGACCTGGGTGATGCTCAACGCGGGCTTGTCGGCGGCCGCGTAATAGCGCGTCCAGGACGCGATGGTGTCGTTGCGGGTGAACGGCCAGGGCTTCCACGATCCGCCTGCGGGGCCGAAGTCCAGGGGGACGTCCTGCGTCGTGGTGAACCCCCGGGGCAGGTAGCCGATGTCGGCAAGCCGGGCGGCGGGGAACGGAAGGAAGGGAAGGCCGGTGTTGAACTCGGTGAGCCTCCGGTCCCCGAGGGGCGCGCGGAGCGTGAAGCTGCTTTGAAAGCCGACGGTGGCGCACTCGTGCGTCAGGTCCGCCGTGTTCCCGCGCTTCTCGTCCGCGGCGACGGTTTGCGAGGTCTCGCGCGCGAATACCCGCGGCTTCGCCTCCTGACACGGCGCCCACATCACCGGTGCGGTGAGCGTGCGGCCGTCGGTACTGAGAAGGACCTGGCCGGCGAGGAGGGCCTCGGCGTCGGCACGGCTGGATCGCACCGCCGTGAGCGCGGCCGAGAGGGCTGCGAGGAGGGTGATGGCGCACACCGCGATGAGAGCCCTGCTGTACCGCGGTGTTGACATTCGACCACTCCATGCTCGTCGACCGGGCCTGTACGACCCGCAGCAGCTGTGGTTCAAGCAGGTGTAGGGCGAGTTGGAGGATAGTACACACGCCTCCGCGTGTGTCGGTGGGCCGAGTGCCCCCGCGGGCGGCCGGGCCGCCCGCGGGAGCGCCGGTCGATCGGCGCCGGGCCGACCGGGGGCGTCCGTCAGACCGGGAGGGACCAGTACTGGTTGGCCTGGTGGCTGCCGCAGGTCCAGAGTTCCAGTGCGGTGCCGGAGGCGGTGGCGCCGCCCGTCACGTCGAGGCAGAGGCCGGAGTCGGTGAGGGTGCCGTCCGGGGCCGGGGTCCACTGCTGGAGGGCACTCCCGGTGCAGGTGGCGAGGACCGCCCGGCTGCCGGCCGACGGGCCGGTGGCGGTGAGGCACTTGCCGAGGGTGCGGACGGTGCCGTCGGCGGTCCTGGTCCAGCGCTGGTTGGCGTTGCCGGTGCAGTCGTAGAGGATCACCGGGGTGCCGTCCGCGGTGCCGCTCGCGGTGTCGTCCATGCACTTGGCGCCGTTGCCGGTGACCTGGCCGGTCGGGACGGCGGGGGCGCAGCCGGTGCCGGGGGTGAGCCGCCAGACGGCGGTGCCGTGGGCCGGGACGGTCTGGCTCAGGGTGGTGGAGACGGCCGAAGTCCGGCCGGTCCAGAGGTCCTTGGCCGTCGCCGTGCAGCCGGGCAGGCCGATGGTCGCCAGTGGGACGGTGAGGGTCTGCGCGCTGTTCGAGCGGTTCAGCACCGCGACCGCGCGGTCCCCGCCGGCCAGCGGCCGGGCCAGCACGTCGGCGGCGGAGGTGCTGGACACCACGCCCGCCTGCCGGCCGAGCGGGTCCTGGTCGACGGCGATCAGGTCGGTGTCGCCCAGCGCGCCCAGCCCCGCGGGGGTGAGCTGGGAGACGTCGGAGGAGAGGATCAGCGGGGCGGCCATCATCGACCAGAGGGCGACCTGGCTGCGCGCCTCGTCGTCGGTCAGGCCGCCGTCGCCGGCGATGAGGAAGTCGGGGTCGTTCCAGTTGCCGGGGGAGGCGAAGGAGCCGATCCAGCGGTTGTAGCCGTAGTTGCCGAGCACGCTGGACCAGCGGCTCGCGGCGGGGTGGGCGGCGTCGTAGGTCGCGATGTCGTAGCCCTCGCGCCAGAGCTGGCCGTCCTGGCCGACCCAGGAGAGCACGTCGTACCAGTTCCGGTCGCCCCACTCGCCGCTCTGGAAGTAGGCGGGCGCGGATTCGGAGAACACGATGTCGCGGCCGGCGGACCGGAGGGCGGCGGACTGGGCGTCGTAGGCCTGGCGGTAGGCCTGTTCCTGGGTCTGGCCGGCGGCGACGCGGAGGTTGCAGCCGTCCAGCTTGAGGTAGTCGACGCCCCACGCGGCGAAGGTGGCGGCGTCCTGCGCGAAGTGGTCGGGTTCGCCGTTCGCGCCGGTGCCGCTGCCGGGGTAGCCGCCGCAGGTGCTGGAGCCGGCGTCCTCGTAGATGCCGAACCCGAGGCCGCGGGTGTGGAGGTAGGAGCCGAGCCAGGCCATGCCGTGGGGGAACTTGGCCGGATCGGCGGTGAGGCTGCCGCTCGCGTCCCGGACGGTGGACATCCAGCAGTCGTCCACGGTGACGGTGGTGTAGCCCTTGGCGGCGAGGCCGGTGGAGACCAGGGCGTCCGCGTTGGCGGTGACGGTCCGTTCGTCGATGCCGCACTGGTAGTGGGCCCAGTCGTTCCAGCCCATCGGCGGGGTGACGGCGAGCGCCCGGCCGGCGCCGGAGGTGGCGGTGGCGGTGGCGGTGGGGGAGGCGGTGGGGGAGGCGTGGGCGGTCGTGGCGGTCAACGGCAGGGCGAGCAGCGCGGCTGACAGTGCGCCGGCCGCGAGTCTGCGCCGGGACGTGCGGAAGGGCCTGCGGAAGGGCCTGCGGAAGGCCGTCCGGAAGGACGTGCGTAAGGGCTGCATGGCGGACTCCTGGCGTCGGGGGCTGTGGAGGAGTGCGCAACCAGTGCACTGTGCCTGCTCATTGACGTCAATAAGAGCGACAGAATTTGCAACTCTGAGCATTTGCAGTGCAAGTGGCGACAGGCCCCTGTAGGGCGGAAGTCGCCACCCGTTACAGTGGATCTTGTACGGAGCATGCGGGGAGGCGTTCCCCGAACCCACGGGGAGGGCCCTCACGATGACCGTCGCCGTCTGGGAGGCCGTACGCCGGCGCCCCGACCGCTTCCTCCGGTCCCTGTGGCCGCTGCGCGCATGGGCGTTCCTGCTGAGCGGCACGGTCCTCGGTCTCCTGCTGCTCGTCGTCCTCGCGCTGCTGCTGGCCGTGGGGCTGGGGCTGTCCGTGGTCGGGGTGGGCCTGCTGGTCCTGGCGGCCGTCCCGGTGGTGGGGATCCCGGTGGCCGCCCTGGAGCGCCGCCGGCTGCGGATCGTGGAGCCGGTGCCGCTGCCCGACCCGCACGCCTCGCTCCCCGGGGCCGGCGCGTGGCCGTGGCTGCGGACCCGGCTCAAGGAGCGCGCCACCTGGCGGGAGCTGTCCTACGCCCTGCTGCACGCCGTCGTGTTCACGGCGGCGGGCCTCGGCTTCACCGCCCTCCTCGCGTTCTCGGCGATGCTGCTGGTCACCCCCGTGATCGTGTGGGCGATCGCCCCCGACACGGTGATGCTGATTCCGGGGCGGTCGATCTCCGACCCGGTCGGCGGTCTGCCCGGCACGGCGGCGGGGCTCGTCGGCCTGGTGCTGGCCGCGTACGCGGGCGGGCTGCTCGCCGGGGCGCAGGTCAAGGCGGCCCAACTCCTCCTCTCCGCCCGGGAGGAGGACCTCGGCAGGCGGATCATCGAGCTGACCCGCTCCCGGGCCCGGCTGGTCGACGCGTTCGAGGCCGAGCGGCGGCGCATCGAGCGCGATCTGCACGACGGCGCCCAGCAGCAGCTCGTCGCCCTGACCATGACCCTGGGACTGGCCGAACTGGAGCTGCGCGGGCAGGAGTCCGCCGCGCTGCCGCTGATCGCCCGGGCCCGCGGGGAGGCCCGCCAGGCGCTGGAGCAACTGCGCAGCCTGGTCCGTGACATCCACCCGCAGGTGCTGACCGACCACGGCCTGGCGGCGGCCGTGGAGGAACTCGCCCTGCGCAACCCCGTTCCCGTCACGGTCGACATCGACCTGCCGCGCCGGTTGCCCGCCCCGGTGGAGAGCACGGCGTACTTCACCGTCACCGAGGCCCTGGCCAACGCGGCCAAGCACAGCGGCGCCGCGGCGGTCACCGTCCACGGCCGCCTGGTGGGCGACCGGCTCGTCCTGGAGGTCGGCGACGACGGACGCGGCGGCGCCGACCCGTCCGCCGGGTCCGGGCTGCAAGGCCTGGCCGACCGGGTGGCGATCCTGAAGGGGAGGCTCATCGTGACCAGTCCCGTCGGCGGACCGACCCGGCTGCGGGTGGAGGTGCCGTGCTCCGCGTAGTGCTCGCCGAGGACGCCGTCCTGCTCCGGGCCGGGCTGGTGGAGGTGCTCACCCGGGTGGGCCACGAGGTGGTGGCCGCCGTCGGCGACGCCGCCGAGCTGGCGCGCGCGGTGGACGCGGATCGTCCCGACGTCGTCCTCACCGACGTCCGGATGCCGCCGGACTTCCGCGACGAGGGGCTGCGCGCCGCGCTGGAGCTGCGCGCCAGGCACCCCGGCCTGCCGGTGCTGGTGCTCTCCCAGTACGTGGCGACCGCCTACGCCAAGCAGTTGTTCACCGGCCCGGCGGCGGACGGGGGCGGCCTCGGCTACCTGCTCAAGGACCGGGTCGGGGAGGTCGCCGAGTTCCTCGACGCACTGGACCGCGTCGCCGGCGGGCAGACCGTCGTCGACCCGGAGGTGATCCGGGTGCTGCTGAAGGCCTCCGACGCGCCGCTGCAGCGGCTGACACCGCGCGAGCGCGAGGTGCTCGGGCTGATGGCGGAGGGCCTCAACAACCAGGCCGTCGCCCGGCGGCTGACGGTCACCGAGGCGTCCGTGGTCAAGCACGCGAGCAACATCTTCATGAAGCTCGACCTCGACCCGAGCGAGGGGAACCGGCGGGTGCTCGCCGTCCTTGCCTACCTGCGAGGACACGGCCAGTGACGGTGATCGGCAGGTCCGGGTCCAGCAAGCGGCTCAGCCGCTGCGCCGAGCCCTCCCAGGTCCAGTGCCGGGCCACCCACTCGCGGCCCGCCGCGCCGCGTCGCTCCCGCTCCTGCGGCGAGGTCAGCGTCTCGGCGAGGGCGGCGGCGACGGCGGCCGGGGAGCGGCCGTCGGCCACCCGGCCGGTGACGCCGTCCAGGACCGTGTCCGGGGCGCCGCCGGAGTCGCCGACGACGACCGGCAGCCCGGCGGCGGACGCCTCCAGGAAGACGATGCCCAGGCCCTCCGCCTCCAGCCCGGCCCTCCGGGTGCGGCAGGGCATGGCGAACACGTCGGCGGCGGCGTAGTAGCCGGTGGTCGCGGCGTGGTCGAGCCCGCCGGTGAACACCACCCTCCCCGGCGCGCACCGTGCGGCGATCCGGCGCAGCCGGGCCGCGTCCGGTCCCTGGCCGACGATCACGAGGACCGCGTCCGGTACCCGCCGCAGGATCGCGGGCATCGCCCTGATCAGCACGTCCTGCCCCTTGCGGGGCACCAGCCGCGCGACGCACAGGATCACGCTGCGGCCCGCGAGCCGGTGCCGCGCGCGTATCCGCTCGGCGCCCTCGTCGTCCGGGTGGGCGGGCCGGAAGGCCTCGGCGTCGACGCCCGGGACGAGCCGCTCCAGGCGGGCGTGCGGGCCGAGGGCGGGGGCGATGCGGCTGCGGGTGTACTCGCCGAGGTAGGTCACGACGTCGACGTGGTCACCGACGTGGCGCAGCAGGCGCCGCGCCCCCGGTGTGCGGGCCCACCAGATCTCGTGGCCGTGCGTGGTGGCCACCGTCCGGCGGATGCCGCCGCGCCGCAGGTCGCGGGCCATGGCGGCGAGCGGGGCGGCGGCCCCGAACCACACCCGGTCCGCGTCGTGCTCCCGGGCGATGGCCAGGGCCCGCCGGGTGACGCGCGGGGTGGGCAGCAGCATGCGCGAGGGGTCCCGTACGACGGGGAAGGGCAGCGTGGCGTCGTACCGGTCCGCGCCGGGTTCGCGCGAGGTGTACACCACCACGTCGTGGCCGGGCATCCGCATCGCCATCGCGTGGACGAAGGTCTCGATGCCGCCCTGGCGGGGCGGGAAGTCGTTGGTGACGATCAGGGTGGTCATGCGGGGACGTCCTTGAGTGCGGCGGGGAGTACCCGCGTGCCGGAGACGAGGGCGGGCGCGGAGAGCGGACGGGCGGGCGCGGCGGCCCGCGCCCAGCAGGTGAGCAGCACCGGCAGGGCGAGGTAGCCGAAACGCCCGGCGGGGGCGAGCAGGAACGCGGCGGAGAGCCCGAGGGCGAGCCGGTCGGCCGCGCCCACCAGGTGGCCGGGCGGCCGCAGCACGAGCGAGACACCGATCGCGAGTCCGGCGGCCAGCAACAGGCCGACGGCCGCGTACCAGCCGGCCGGCCCCAGGTCGGCGAGCAGCCGCCCGGGGAGCGGACTGCTCGCCGGGGTCGCGAACTCCCCGCGGCCCGTGGGGAAGGCGAAGACCTGCTCGGCCATGGCCCGTGCGGAGAGCAGGACTCCGGGCAGGACGGCCACGGCCGTTCCGGCCAGCGTGGTGACGGCGCCGCGGACGGCGGCCCGCAGCCCGGCCCGGTGGGCGAGCAGCGCGAACACGACGCAAACGGCGGGCCAGGCCGTCCACTTCATCGAGCACGCGGCGGCCAGGGCCAGCCCGGCCGCGACCGGGCGATTCCGGGACGCGAACGCGAGGGCCAGGCACAGCAGTCCGGCGAGGGGCAGGTCCACACCGCTGACGGCGAGGGGCAGGGCGATCACCGGGGAGGCGACGAGGGCACCGAGGACGGCCCGGGACCCACCGCCCGTCCCCGACGTGACGGCCTGGGATGCACAGCCCGTCCCCGGCATGACGGCCCGGGACGCACAGCCCGTCCCCGGTGTGACGGCCCGGGACGCACCGCCCGTCGCCGGTGTGACGCCCCGTCCGCCTGCCCACAGGCAGCCGAGCAGCACCGCCGCGCACCACGGCCGGGCGTCGCCGAGCACGCGGGCGACCGGCCCGTCGCCGCCGAGGACCGCCCTCGGGAGCCCCAGCAGGGCCATGCCGGGCAGGTACGGGGTCACCTCCACGACCGAGCGCGGATCGTCGAGGTACGGCGTCGCGTGCTCCACCAGGAGCCGCCCGGAACGTTCGATCACCTCGACCTCGCTCTGCGCCGCGCCGGTCGCCAGCAGGTACACCAGTGGCGCGACCACGGCCCCGGCCAGCGCCGCACCCACCGCGACGGCACGGGTCCGGTCCCGGTCCGGCCCGGTGGAGACGGCGGCCGCCACGAGGTAGCCGGCCGCGGCGAACGCGCCCCAGACCCGGTGGGTGTCCAGGGCGGAGACGGCAGCGACGGCCGCCGCCCACCCGGCGGCGGCGAGCCAGCCGACCGTCCACAACAGCCGTCGGTTCCACCGGAGATGGGGTTTGACCTGGGGAATCAGCACCCGTCCATTCCACCGAGCCGGAGCCCGGCGGTCATGACGGCCAGGTGGAGACCTGACGGTCGGGTTTTCCCTACCGCATGTCCCTACCGCACGTCCCTACCGCACGTCCCTACCGGGGGCCGCGGCTCCAGCCCTCCGGACCGGCATCCCCAAAACTCTGTGTGCACGTCAACACGCTCCGTACACTGGGCCGTTGCCGAGGAGCCTCGGCCGTGTCCCAGCGGAGGTGACGTGTGGTTGGCGGGCAGGCGGTGCCGGACCCGGACGAGGCGTACGACCTCGCGGACTTCATCGACGCCCTCGGGCGGCTGCGGTCGTGGGCGGGCGCGCCGTCGTACCGGGAGCTGGCGAGGTCGGTGGGCCGGCTGTTGCCCGTGCCGCAGCCGGTGGCCGCGTCCACGGTGGTCGACGCCTTCCGGCCGAAGCGCCGCCGCCTGGACTTCGACCTGGTGGTCGCGATCGTCCGCGCGCTCGGCCTGCCGGACGACGAGGCGGACCGGTGGCGCCGAGCGTGCGTGCGCGTGCACGGGGAGGCCGGGGCGGGCGGACCGGACGCGGTCCTGCGCCACCTGCCCGCGGACCTCGCGACGTTCACCGGCCGCGCCCGGGAGGTGAACGCGCTCATCGCGGCCGTGCCGGACACCCCCGGGGGCGCCCCGACGGTCGTCATCTCGGCGATCGAGGGCATGGGCGGCGTCGGCAAGACCACGCTGGCCGTGCACGTCGCCCGCCGCCTCGTCGCCGCCGGGCGGTACGCCGGGATCCAGCTGTACGCGAACCTGCGCGGCTTCGACCCCGACCACCCGCCCGCGGACCCGGCCGAGCTCCTGGGCGGCTTCCTGCGCCGGCTGGGCGTCCCCCCGAAGCAGGTGCCGGACGGCCTCGACGAGCGCGCGGCGATGTACCGCGACCGGATGTCCGACCGGGACGCCCTGGTGCTGCTCGACAACGCGGCCGACGAGAAGCAGGTGCGGGCCCTGATCCCGGCGAGCCCCAGGTGCCTGGTCCTGGTCACCAGTCGGCGCAGCCTCACCGCGCTCGACGGCGCCGCGCTCTTCCCGCTCGACGTGTACAGCCGCGACGAGGGGACGGCCCTGCTGGCGCGGATCACCGGCGCCGGACGCGTCGCCGCCGAGCCCGCGGCCGCCGGGGAGGTCGTCGAGCTGTGCGGATACCTGCCGCTCGCCGTCGCCCTGGCCGCCGGACGCCTGCGCTCACGGCCCGCCTGGAGCCTGGCCGACCTGGCGGACGCGCTGCGCGGGCAGGCCCCGGACGCGATCGGGTCGGGCAGCAGGACGCTGCGGCCCGTCTTCGACCTCTCCTACCGCGGACTGCCGGGCCCGGCGCAGCGCGTGCTGCGCCTGCTGGGCCGCCACCCCGGCGTCGACTACACCGTCCCGGCCGTCGCGGCCATGGCGGACCTCCCGGAGCCGGACGCGGAGGCGCTGCTGGAACTGCTCCAGGACGAGCACCTGCTCCAGCAGAAGACCTACGGCCGGTACGAACTGCACGACCTGCTGCGCAGCTACGCCGCCGAGGCCGCGGCCCGGGAGCCGGGCGCCGACGGCGACGCGGCGGTGGAACGCCTCGGCCGGTGGTTCCTGCACTCCGCGTACAACGCGGCCAAGGCCGTCGACACCCCCGACCTCCCGTTCCCCACCAGGCCCAGCGAGCACGGCCCGGCGACGTTCGACTCCTACGACGAGGCGCTGGCCTGGTTCGACCGCGAGTGGCACAACCTGACCGCCGTCCAGCTCGCGGCCCGGGACCTCGGCCTCCACGACACCGTCTGGCAGCTGGCCGTCGCGCGGAAGTTCGTCGCCGCGCTGCGCAACCACCTGCCGGACTCCGCCGCCGGGCACGAGCTAGCGGTGGAGGCCGCCAGGGCGCTCGGCGACCGGGCGGTGGAGGCCCGCGTCACCGGCGGACTGGGCCTGGCGTACCGGATGCTGGGGCGGCTGGAGGACGCGGAGCGGTGCTACGGCGCGGCGAGCGCGATCCTGCGGGAACTCGGCGACTGGGTGCGGATGGGACCGCTCCTGCTCAACATCGCGGGCGTGCACCAGTTCCGCGAGGACTATCCGAAGGCCCTGGCGGTGTACGAGGAATCGCTGGAGGTGTTCGAGAAGTCCGGGGCGATCGGGGGCCGCGCGACCGCCCGGCTGAGCCTCGGCACCGTCCACCAGACGCTGGGCGACCTCGACGAGGCCGAGCGCTACTTCCTCCTCGCGCTGGAGGACAACCGGACGGTGGCCGCAGCCGTCCAGGCCGACAGCACCAAGGTCGGCAACCGGCGCGGCCTGGCCATCCTGCTCGGCCACCTGGCCACGGTGCACGCGGCCCGGGGCGAGGCCGCGCGGGCGGTCGGCGGCTACCGGGAGCAGATCGAGCTCCTGCGCTTCCTCGGCGACAAGCAGCTCCTCGCCGAAGCCGTGCGCTCATTGGGCGACGCGCAGCTCGCGGCCGGCGACGGGACGGCGGCGCGGGAGGCGTGGACCGAGGCGCTGGCCCTCTTCGAGGACCTCGGCGACGGCGAGCAGGCCGCGGCGGTCCGGGAGCGGCTCGGGGGCGACTGAACCCCGGGCCGGGGCGCGGAGGGCCTCCGCGCCCCGGCCACGCGCCGGCCCGCCCCGCTGCCGGGTACGCGGCTCACGTACGCGGCCCGGGTGTCAGGCCGGGTGGTGGTCGGGGACGGCGTTCAGCTCGATGCCGTGTTCGAGCAGGGCCTTCATCGCGCACAGGGCGGTGGTGAAACCGCCGACGGTGTCGTTCACCCAGCGGACGGTGTCGTCCCCCGAGCCCCGGAAGCCGGTCTCGGTGGCCTCGACGAAGGTGGCCTGCGCCGTGCGCGGGGTGAACGTCAGCTCGACCGTGGTCGGCTGCTCGTAGTTGCCCCACTCGAACCGGATCAGACGTCCCTCCCGCACCTCCTGGACGCGGACGTCGGCCGATGCCCCGTAGGTCTCCCACTCCCAGCGCACCTCGGCCCCCGCGACCATCGGCCCGCTGCTCTTGCTGAACCAGAACCGGGACGTGACGGCCGGATCGGCGAAGGCCTGGAACGCCTCCGCCGCGGGCTTGCGCACCACCATGCAGGCGTACGCGGCAGGGGCGTGGGTGAGCTGTCGGTTCTCCGTGGACATGATCATGCTCCTCTCCGGGGTCGCGTCGGGTGGACGTGACCCGTCAGGGCTCGTCTAGGGCGTTTCCTGTTCCGCCGCTTCGGCGAGGTGTTTGATGTGCGCCAGCCGCCGGTCCCAGTCGGCGGCGAGCGAGGCCATCCACCGCGCCGTCGCGTCGAGCGCCGCGGGCCGCACCGTGTAGCGCACCTCGCGCCCGACGCGGCCACCGGTCACCAGCCCGGCGGCGTCCAGGACGGCGAGGTGTTTGACCACGGCCTGGCGCGAGACGGGAAGGTGCCGGGCGAGCGTCGTCGCGGTGGCCTCGCCCTGCGCGGCGAGCAGTTCGAGCAGCCGGCGCCGCGTCGGGTCGGCGAGGGCCGCGAGGACGGTGTCGACCGCCTCGACGGCGCCGGCGACGCCGGCGGGTTCGTCGGTCACGCGGAGGGCTGTTCGGGCGACTGTTCGGACGGTTGGGCGGAGGGCTGTTCGGCGCGCGTCCTGAGCGCGTCGAGCTCCTGGCGCCAGCCGCCGGTGTTGTCCTCGACCGCCTTGCCGCGCAGTGCCTCGGACCCGGCCAGTTTCGCGAACCCGCTCTCGACCACGCGCAGCCGCGTCTTGCCGTCCTCCGGCGTCAGTGTGAACTCCACGAGGGTGCTGTTGTCCTCGCGCAGTTCTTCTCCGGGGAACGCGCTGGCCCAGCGGTAGGCCAGGTAGGTCGGCGGTTCGAGCTTCTCCACGCGCACCGCGAAGTCGCCGTACTCCGGGTTCTTCGCCACCACCTCCTCGCCTTCCCTGGCCATGGTGCCGGGCGGGCTCGCCTTGTCGGCCACCCAGAAACCGGGCTCGGCCACCAGCGACCAGACCCGCTCAAGGGAGGCTTCGATCAGGGTTTCGCGTTCGATCCGGTCCTCGCTCATGAGGGGGCTCCCGTTCATCGGCGGCATTGGACGCAACTCCAGAGTTGCATGCCGCCCCCCTTGGTGCAACCTGAGAGTTGCGGCTCGGTGGGGTCCGGGCCCGCCGGGCCACGGGAGGAGTCGCCCGGTCGGCCGGGAGCTCAGCGCCCTCGGCCGGCGAGGACGCGGAACGTGCGCGCGTGTGGCGGCAGCGGGCGGCCGCGCCGCCACGTGAGGCCGACGGAGCGGTAGGCGTCGGCGGCGGTGAGCGGGACCGCTTCGACCCCCGGGCGGCCGGCCGCGGCCCTGGCCGGGACGAGGGCCGTCCCCTGACCGGCGGCGACCAGGTCCAGGATCCCGGTGACGGTGTCGGCCTCCGCCGCGACGGGCGCCGTCAGGCCGGACCGGTGGAAGACGGCGCAGGTGACCTCGCGCAGCCCGACGTCCTGGCGCATGATCACGAAGCGCCCGTCGGTCAGCTCGGACAGGCCCACCCCGGTGCGTCCGGCCAGCGGGTGCCCGGGCGGGACGGCGAGCACCAGCCGCTCCTCGGCGAGCGGCAGCCAGCCGTACCCGGGCAGGGACGGCTGCGGACTCGTGACCGCGAGGTCGACCGCGCCGCCGGCCAGCAGGTCGAGCACGCCGGCCGCCGAGCCCTCGCGCACGTCGACGGCGTGGCCGGGCGCGTGCTCCCGGTAGGCCGTGAGGAGCTCCGGCAGCAGCCAGGCGCCCAACGAGTGCGCACAGGCCAGGCGCAGCGGTTCGGCCGGCGCCGGGAGCAGCGCCGAGATCCGGTCCTGTGCCGACTCCAGCTCGTCGAGCGCGCGCTGGGCGTGCCGCCGGTACACCCGGCCCGCCTGGTTGAGCCGCAGCCGGTTGCGGTCGCGGTCGAACAGGGGCGTGCCGAGGCGCCGTTCGAGCCGGACGATCGCGCGGGAGAGCGTCGGCTGGGTGGTGCCGACGAGCGCGGCCGCATCGGTGACGTGCTCGGTCTCGGCGACGGCCAGGAACCAGCGCAGCTCTTCCGCGATCATCCGGCCATTATGCGCGCGGCGCATGGTCCGTCGTCGCGGACGGCATTTCCGTTCCCCGCGGCCCTCGGCGAGGCTCGCCACCAACAGCCCGCCCCGCGACGGAGGTTCACCACCATGTCCGACCCGACCGCCCTCGGCGCCGACCAGCGCCTCGCCCTCGCCGACCGCTTCCGCCTCGGCCTCACCACGGCCGACTGGGACCTGATCCGCTCGCTGCTCACCGGCGACGTCGTGTGGACGCTGCCCGGCGACAACACCGTCTCCGGCACCGTCCGCGGCGCCGCCGCCGTGATCGAGCGGATCCGGCTGATCGCCTCGTACGGCGCGCACTTCGACTTCCGGCACACCCTGCTCAGCCGCGACAACCTCGCCCTGTCCCTGCACAACACCGCCGAGCGCGACGGGCGAGTGCTCGACGAGCACCTGGCCACGGTGTGCTTCCTGCGCGGGGAGCGGATCGGCGCGATCGAGACCTACGTCTCGGACGTGCCGGGCATGAACGCGTTCTTCGTCTGACGGCGCTCTTCGCGACTCCGCACGTCGCCTGGGCAGGACACACGTCGTGGCGGCCCGGCTCCCGTCGATACGCCGGAGCGTCGCGGCACCTGCGGCTGCGCGTGCCCGTCCCGGACGGCCTCGACCGCCCTGCCCGCCGCCGTGGCGGCCGCCTTCAAGGCGTGCGCGAGTGGCCGCGGCGCCCTGAAGGAGCAGTACGACCAGGTGAACCGGCGCTGGACGGACAACTCGGCGGTGCTGCACCGGTTCTGAGCCCGCGGCCCGCTCGGGCCGTCGGCCGCCAGGCGGCCGCCCACACGGCCGCCGCGGCGACGGAGACGGCGGCGATCACGTAGAGGACGGCGTGCAGGCCGCCGGTGAAGGGGCGGGCGGTCGTGATCAGGCTGCCGAAGGCGGCGACGCCGAGGGCGGATCCGGTTTGGCGGGCGGTGTTGAGTGCGGCCGCGGCGATGCCCGTGCGGGACTTGTCGACGGTGCCGAGGGCGGGGGCGGTGGCGGCCGGGGAGATGAAGCCGCCGGCCAGCCCGATCGCCACCATCGGTGCCGCCGCGTGCCAGTAGGGCGAGGTGGGGGAGGCGGCGAGCAGGGCCAGTGCCCCGGCCGCGTAGGCACCGAAGGCCGCGCACATGGACCAGCGCGGGCCGAGCAGCCGCGCCACCCGGGCGGAGCCGAAGCCTCCGACCGCGACGGTCGCGGTGAGCGGCAGCAGCGCCAGCCCGGCCCGGAGGGGCGAATAGCCGCGCACCTGCTGGAAGTAGAGGCCGCAGACGAACAGCAGGCCGTAGAAGACCAGCGCCGAGGCCGCGGAGACGACGGCCGAGCCCGCGAAGACGCGGCTGCGGAACAGCGACAGCGGGAGCATCGGGTGCGGGCTGCGGACCTCCGCGACGACGAACGCCACGGCTGCTGCGGCGGACACCGCCAGGACGGCCAGGACCGCCACCGCGCTCCAGTCCCGGCCCTGGATGAGGGCGGCGATCGGCAGACCGAGCGCGACGGCGGCGGCCACCTGCCCGGCCACGTCCAGGCGTTGTGGCACGGGCTCTACGGCCCTCCCCGTGACGCTCCGCGCCAGCCACACCCCGGCGAGGCCGATCGGCAGGTTGACGAAGAAGACGCTGCGCCAGCCGAGCCAGGAGATCAGGCCGCCGCCGACCAGCGGCCCCGCGGCCATCGCGACGGCGCCGAGCGACATCCAGACCCCGATCGCCCGGGCCCGCGGTCCGGGCTCCGGATGGGCCTGGTCGATCAGCTTGAGCGCGGCCGGGACGAGGACGGCCGCGCCCGCGCCCTGCACCGCCCGCCCGGCGGCCAGTGCGGGGAAGCCGCCTGCCAGGCCGCAGCCGGCGGACGCGGCGGTGAACAGCAACAGGCCCGCCACGTAGGCCTGTTGGGCACCCCAACGGTCTGCGAGAGTGCCGCCGGTCAGGAGCAGGGCGGCGAAGGCGAGCGTGTAGGCGTTCACCACCCACTGCAACCCGTCGACGCCGACGCCGAGACTGCCGGAGACGCCCGGCAGCGCGACGTTCACGATCGACGCGTCCAGCAGGACGACGACGTAGGCGGCTCCCGTCGCGGCGAGCACGCGTCGCCGTACGCGGACGGGCGTCGGGGGAGCGGGCGGCACGGCCAGGACTCTCCGATTCATGCCCCGACGATCGCAGCGAACCGCTTCCACGCCCGTGGAAGCGTGCCGGGGGCACAATGACCGCATGACCTCCCCCGCGCGCACCGGCGAACCCGACATCGCCCGCGTGGCGGGCCTGTTCGCCAACGGCACCCGCGCCCGCATCCTGATGGCGCTCGCCGGCGGCCGCAGCCTGCCCGCGGGCGCGCTGGCGGAGCACGCGGGCGTCACGGCCCAGGCCGCCAGCGCCCAGCTCAACCGGCTCACCGCGGCCGGGCTGATCACCGTCCGCCAGGCGGGGCGCCACCGCTACTACGAGCTCGCCGACCGCCGGATCGCCGAACTCATGGAGGGCCTGGCCGCCCTCGCCCCGGCCCAGCCCGTGGCCCGCACGCTCCGCGCCGGCAACCGCGCCGAGGCGCTGCGGCGGGCACGCGTGTGCTTCGACCACGCCGCCGGGCGGTTCGGCGTCGCCGTCACCGAGGCACTACTGGACAGCGGCGCACTCGTCCCCGCGGGCGGGCCGCAGGACGGGCCCGCGGACGCGGAACACCCGTACCGGCTCGGGCCGGCCGCCGTACCGGTGCTGACCGGCCTCGGGGTGCCGGAGAGCCACCTCGCCGACGACCGGCGCCGTCCGCTGCTGCGCTTCTGCGTGGACTGGACCGAGCAGCGGCACCACCTGGCCGGCCGCCTCGGCGCCGACCTCCTGGACGCCTTCACCACCGCCGGCTGGATCACCCTGGCCGCCAACACCCGCGCCCTGCGCCTGACCCCGGCCGGGGAGGAGGCGCTGGCGAGCCGGCTGTTCGACGGCCGTCAGCCGCGTTGAGCGTGCCCGAGGTCTGCGATCCCCATGGCCCAGGCGCAGAAGGCGGCTCGTTCGGCGGGTGGGATGCGCAGGTGCCCGGGAGTCCGGTCGGCGGTGGCGGCGTCCAGGAGGTCGGCGAGGCCGAGGTGGTACCAGTCCTGGTGGAGGCCGTTGTAGGCGTGCATGAGCGGGGCGACCTCGTGCCTGATGCCGGCCACCTCGCCCTCGCCCAGGCCGACCAGGCTCAGACGTGCCTGAGTGGCCGCCCGGGCCCCGGGGGTGAACCCCGTATCGAGGAAGTACTCGAGGAGGTCGCCCCAGACGTCGGGCCTGACACGTAGGGGAACCCCGTTGGCGGCGCAGAAGCGCTCCAACTCCTCACGCTGCACGGCCGAGACGAAGACCGTGTCCCCGGAGAGCGTCCGGATCTCCGGCGGGACGGCCGTCGGATCGGCGTCCCGCAAGGCCGTCGCGGGGATGGCACCCCCGGGAGCGGTGCCGGCAGGCGCGAAAACGGACTCCTGGAGCCGGACGTGGTCACCGGCGAGAACGACGTAGAGGCTCACGCTTCCCATCCTGGCCCATGGGAGGGCGACGGAGCGTCGGTCCAGGACTGCGAACTCTGCACCACCGACGCCGACGGGCCGCCCGCCCGCCACTGATCGAACCCGGCCACCGTGCGCACCCCGTCGTCCAGCACCGACCGGTAGACGTCCCAGCTGCGCACGCTCCGGCCGTACTCGGGGCTCTCCGCCCACGCGTGCTTGATCAGCAGGATCGCCTCCCGGGCCTCGGCGGTGAGCCGCTGCGGCAGCGTTCGCAGGTGCGCCAGGTCCGGCTGGCGCTCGGGCTCGTCGACGAACCAGATGTCCAGGGGCCACTTGTGGCCCCGCGGCGACCGGTAGTCCAGTCCGAGGTACAGCCCGTCCGGATAGCCGGGATCGGTGTTCCAGGCGCCGGTGTCATTGCGGAACCGCACCTGCCGCACCCGCTCGTGCATCGCCAGCCGCGCCCCGACCCCGGCCACCGCCTCGTGCACACCCGCGTCGAGCCGGGGGCACACCACCGTGACGTCCAGGTCCCGGCGCACCATCAGCCCCAGCGCCGCACTCCCCACCCGCACCGGATCCCCGAGCCGCCCGAGCAGCTCGTCCAGCCCCAGATCCTTGTGCACCTCGTCCGCCTCGATCTGGAGTTCGTCCTGCTGCTGCACCAGTTGATTCGGCTCCATCTCTCCATCATCCCAATCCTTCGGCCGAGTTGGGTCAGCGCTTCCCGCATGCACCGGTGCGCGCCGTGGTACGGCTTACGGAGTGACGGGTGCAGGTGGTGGGCCGGCCGCTGCCGCGTCCGACCGGCTGCTACGTCGATGACGACCAACGAGGAAGTGAACCCGATGCCAGCCCAGGGGCCGTTCAGCTACTGGAGCGAAGCCGCCCGCCGGGCCGTTACGCTGACCGCTCGGCGCACCGACGACGTCGAACAGGCCTGCCGCGCGCTCGTCGCCGTCGCCGAACAGGCCGGTGGGACGCGGGAAGGAGCGGAACGCTACTGCCGGGCCGTGCGGGACTGGATCGCCGGCTCGCACCAGTGGCACCAGGCCAACCGCCGCTTCCTCGACGTCGACCGCGACACGCCGCCCGGAGTCCGTACCGACCGGGTGGACGAGCTCCTCACCCCGCCGCACGGCGCATGAGCGCGGACCAAGCGGTGCCGTGGCTCGCGCCGGGCGGGAGTGGGCACGGCCTCCCGTGGAGCGTGCTGAGCCACCGGGTGGTCCCGGGCATGACCGCGGCTTGAGCGGGTAGCACGGCCTTCGACACGTGCGAGCACGAAGGAGACGACCCCATGGCCGAACCGGGAGCCGCGGGCCGGCGCCGCGCGCACGAGGTCGTGTCCGCCGCGCTCGGCCGGGCCGCCGCCGTCGGGCACCTCAACGCGTTCGTCACCCTGGACGCCGGGAAGGCGCTCGCGGAGGCGGCCCGCCATGACGCGCACGGGAGCCGGGAGCCCTGGTGCCTGGTCGTCAAGGACAACATCCACGTCGCCGGCCTGCCCAACACCGCGGGCACACCCGCGCTCGCCGGCTTCGTCCCCGGAGCCGACGCGCCCGTCGTCGCGGCGCTGCGTGCCGCGGGGGCGATCGTCCTGGGCAAGACGAACATGCACGAGCTCTCCCTGGGGGCCACCTCGTGCAACCACACCTTCGGCGCCGTCGGCAACGCCACCGACCCGGCCCTGTTCGCGGGCGGCAGCAGCGGCGGGACGGCGGCCGCGGTGGCCGCGGGGGTCGCCGAGGCCGGGCTCGGCACGGACACCGGCGGTTCCGTCACCATCCCGGCGGCGCTCAACGGCATCTACGGCCTGCGCCCCAGTGCCGGGCGCTACCCCTCGGCGGGTGTCACGCCGCTGTCCACCACCCGGGACACCCCCGGGCTGCTGGCCCGCAGCCTGGACCGGCTCATCGCGCTGGACACCCTCGTCACCGGGGAGAGCGGAATCCCGCGGGACCCGGGCCGCCCGCTCCGGTTCGGCCTGCCGCGGCACGTGTTCACCGAGGACCTGGAGGGCCCGGTCCGCAGCGCCTGGGAGGCGGCCGTCGACCGCCTGACGGCGGCGGGGGTGGAGTGGGTCCCGGTGGACACGGCACACCTGGTCGCGTACGACTCCCGGGTCGGGTTCCCGCTCGTCTTCGGCGAGTTCGGCGCCGCGCTCGGCCGCTACCTCGACGGGCACCGCACCGGGCTCACACCCGCCGACGTGCTCGACGCGGTCGCCGACCCGGTCATCGCGGAGACGCTCAAGGCCACCGCACTGCCCACCGCCCCCGGGTACCCGGGCCCCGCCGTCCTGCGCGGCGCGCTTGCGGAGCGGCAGGCGATGCAGGCCGCGTACGACGAACTCGTCACCGCCCACGGCCTGGACGCGCTCCTGAGCCCGACCGTACCGGTGTGCGCCCGGCCGCTGCACCGGTACGAGGAGTCCCTGCCCCTCAACGGCCGTGACGTGCCGACGTTCCCCACTCTGATCCGCAACACCTCGCCGGCGGCCACCGCGGGCCTGCCCTCGCTGACGGTCCCGCTCCCGGTCACCGGCTCCGCCCCCGTCGGCGTCCAGCTCATCGGGCGGCGGACGGCCGACCGGGACCTGCTCGCGGTGGCGGCGCGGATCGACGGTCTCCTGCGGCCCGAGGCGGCGGACCCGGCGACCGGGCACGATCCGACCGGTCGCCACGGGGAGGCCCGATGAAGGCCAACTCAGGTCCCACCCGCTCCCGGATGTCGGACCGGGCGCCTACACTCGCCCCGTGATGCGGGAGGAGCGGACGGGCGCGCCGGATCCGGCCGGCGCCGCCGATCTGGCCGAGTTCATCCGGGCGTTGGAACGGCTGCGGCTCTGGGCGGGCGGGCCGTCCCTCCGGACGCTGGCCAAGCGGGTCGGGCCGCTGCTGCGCCCGCCGCAGCCCGTCTCCCACAGCACCGTCGCCGACGTCTTCAAGCCGGACCGCCGTCGGCTCGACCAGGACCTCGTCCTGGCCGTGGTCCGGGCACTCGGCGCGGGGGAGGCCGATGCGGCCCGCTGGCGGGCGGCCTGCACGCGGGTGCACTCCGACGCGCGGGCCGGCGGACCGGTCGGCGTCCTGCGGCAACTGCCCGCCGATCTCGCCACGTTCACCGGTCGCGAGCGCGAACTCGCCGCGCTCATACGTCACTTCGGCAGAGCGGCAGCCGTGGTATCGACGATCGAGGGCCCAGCCGGGATCGGGAAGACCCAACTCGCCCTGCACGCCGCACACCGCCTCGTCCGCGACGGCCGGTGCGCCGACGTCCAGCTGTACGTCAACCTGCGCGGCAGCGACCCCGAGCACCCACCGGCCGATCCGGCCGCCGTACTCGGCATGTTCCTGCGGCAGTTGGAGGTCCCCGCGAAGCACGCGCCGACCGGACCGGCCGAGCGCGCCGCCCTGTTCCGCGAGCGGATGCACGGCAAGCGGGCCGTCGTCGTGCTGGACGACGCCGCCACCACCGCCCAGGTCCGCGAGCTCCTGCCGGCCTCCCCGACGTGCCTGGTGCTGATCACCGGCCGGCACACCATGACCGGCCTGGAGGGCGCCGAACCGCACCGACTGGGCGCCTTCACCGAGGAGGAGGCGCTGCTGCTCCTGACCAGAGTGGTGGGCGCCGGCCGGGTCGCCGCCGAGCCCGAGGCCGCCGGGCGGATCCTCCGGGCCTGCGGGTACGCCCCCGGAGCGGTGTCGGCCGTCGCGTCCCGCCTGCGGTCGAGACCGGCCTGGCACCTCGCCGACCTGGAACGCCGCCTGTGCCGCCCTTCGACCGGAGGCCACCCGCCACGTGTCCACCGGAGCGTCGGCACGCCATAGGCAGAAAGGCCCCTCCCGCCGCGCAGCGGATCCGCCGGAGGCCGCCCACTCCCTCCGGTGACGATCACTCACCCCCCAAGTGGTCGATCTTCGGCCGTTCGCCCGCGCCAATCCGGCGTGTACGGCATGATGCAGGGCCGAGAGGGCCAAGGGCCGGCAGCCGGGGAGCATGGGCGAGTCGGCGGAGGGTCGGACGGTCCTCGACGACGAGGCGGACGAAGCGGGCGGGGCATGATGATGCGGGACCAGCTCCTGGGGGGCCGCTACCGGCTGGTGCGGCAGCTCGGCGAGGGCGGCATGGGGCAGGTGTGGGAGGCGCTGGACGAGACGCTGGGCCGCAGCGTCGCGGTCAAGGTGATCTCCCTGCTCGCGGGTGACGGAAGCCGCGGGGGCGAGGCCCGTGCCCGATTCCTGCGCGAGGCACGTATCACCGCCCGACTGCAGGACCCGAACATCGTGACCATCCACGACCTCGGTGAGACCGGCGAGGGGAGCGAACGGGCCCCGTTCCTGGTGATGGAGCTGGTGCGGGGCGAGGGCCTGGACACGATGCTGCGCCGAGGCGCCGTCGCCCTCGCCGACGCGGCCCGATGGGGCGCGCTGATCTCGGACGCGCTCGCCGCGGCGCACGCGGCCGGAATCACGCACCGGGACATCAAGCCGTCCAACGTCCTCATCACGCCGTCGGGCACGGTGAAGGTCCTCGACTTCGGCATCGCGAGGGCGGCCGACCCCTACGCGACCGGGGACCGGCTCACCCAGACCGGGTTCATCGTGGGCACACCCCCCTACATGGCGCCCGAGCAGGCACGCGGCTACCCGGAACCGCGCAGCGACCTGTACGCACTCGGTTGCGTCCTGTTCGAGATGATCACCGGCCGGCTCCCCTTCCAGGCCCCCGACGCCGTGGGATACCTCACGGCACATCTCACCGAGGAGCCGCCCGTACCCAGCTCGGTGTCCGCCGGTGTTCCCGCCGCGTGGGACGACCTCGTGCTGAGGCTGCTGGAGAAGGACCCCGACCGGCGGTACGCGAGTGCCACCGAGCTCTCCCTGGCGCTACGGCACGTCGACGACACCTCCGATCCTGCCGGAAGCCCCGCACCCTCGGGAGGACGGACCGACCGACGCCCCTCCACGGCAGCGACGGCCCCGCTCCCGCCTCCGGCCCCCACCCGCAGAGAGAGCAGCCCCCGTCCACGGCCGGACACCGGATCGACGCAGGCGCTGGACCGCTATGACGTCGCGGCGTGGTCGATCATCCTGGGGCAGGCAGTCCTCTCGGTGTGCCTCTGGGTGTTCTTGCTCTTCACGGCCTTCAGGATGGGAATCGGGCTTTCGTCCGTTCTGATCACCTGGATTTACACGGCAGTACTCAAAGCGCGCTCCACCGGTCTGACGCGTGTGACGGGGCGTGTGGCCGCGGCAGGCGTCATCGGACAGATCGCAGTGTTCGTGAGCCAGACCTGGGGCCGCCACTTGGCCCTCTCGGAGACGTGGCCCTACTTCACCGTGTTCGTCCTGACCATCGCGGCGCACTGCTACCGCGACATCAAGACCCGACGGGCGGCCCGCGCGATCGCGGCCTGACCCGGGTGTGCGCAAAGGCCGGGGAGTCGAGGACTCCCCGGCCTGCCTGCGAGAGGACCGCCTATGCGGGCGGGGTGCGGAAGATCTTGGTGAAGCTGTCCAGGGTGCCCCCGTTGGCGGTGAAGCCGAGGTAGGCGGCGCCGGTGGCGGCGAGGCCGAGGAGGACACCGAGGTAGGTGCCGACGTCGGCGCCGGCGTCGATGAAGGCGGACTGGCCGACGGGGATCGACGGGTAGGTGAGCCAGCGCAGCAGGACGATCACGGTGGCGATCACCGCGAGCACGAGATTGGTGGCGTGGCTCTGGCGGGCGGGCAGGCCGCGGCCGATGGCGGGGAGGGCGGCCAGGATGCCGACGGCCACGAGGGCGACCATCGGGATCCAGGCGCCGGCGCCCACGTCCCAGGCGTTGCCGCTCGCCGCGTACTGGGTGAGGAGGCCCGTGGCGCCCGACTTCTCGGAGACGGTGTACCACGGGAGGAAGCTGTCGATGAACGCGATCACGCCGATGGCGGCGAGCGCTCCGGACTGGACGCTGATCTTGACGGGCTGCACGGGTCCGAACCCTTCTCTGGTGGTGTTCAGTTGAGGCTCTGCGGTCCTTGCCCGGGCACCACTTCGCACGGGCTCTGGTTGCCGTCGGTGAAGGAATCGGGCCCGACGAACCAGCTGCACCACGTGTAGGCCTCGGGCAGGATGAAGGTCTTCGTCTCGCCGCCGCCGGTGCTTCCGCCGCAGGCGTCGGTCCGCACGGTGCCCGTCGTCCACTTCATGACGACCCCGTACAGGGCGTAGGCGGTGGTGCCGGGCGGCACCTGGATGGCGACCTTGGTGTTGGTGGACTTGGACGAGGTGCGGGAGACGGACGAGTCGGTCCGGTGCTCGTAGTCGAAGACGGCGTTCGCCTGGCCCTCGGCCGCGGGGACGAAGGCCGAGGCGCCGGTGACGAGCGCGGTGCCCGCCACGGCGACGTGGGCCTTGACCGTCGTGCTCTCCGACTCCTGGATGGAGAGGGTCTGTTCGCGGGTGGTGCTCACCGACCAGGTCTCCGTCGAGCCGGTCTGGTTCTGCGACATCTGGGCGTCGACGACCTCCAGCGCCGTGCCGCCGTCCTTGACGTTGGTGTAGACGTAGGAGGTGTCGCACTTCGGCGGAGGGGCGGCCGCGTGGCCGGAGCTGCCGCAGCCGACGAGGGGGGTGAGGAGCGCGACGGTCACGAGGAGCGGCGCCGCGCCGCGCACCGGTCGGATCGTCATGGTCCTCACCCGACCTTCAGGGAGAGGGACTTGACCACCACGCCGTTGTAGAGCGCCTGGACCTGGACGCTCCCCGCGATGGCGAGGTCGATCCGCTTGGTGTAGACGTGCCGGCCCTGGGCGACCGTGACCGGCAGGCTGCGTGCCTCGGGTTCGGACTGCCCGCCGCGGACCAGGTCGAGTTGTACCGTCCCGCCCGCGCCGCCCGCGTCGGTGATGAAGGCCACGTAGGCGGTCTGGCCGACCGGGAACGTGGTCGAGGCCCCGGTGATCCGCTGCTGCCCGGTGTCGAACCCGGTACCGGTCACGAGGTCCTGCACGCCGTCGTGGGCCTGGCTCGTGCCGGACGAGCAGGCCGCGGCGGCGCACAGCGCCACGGCGACCACCCCCGACCGCACGACCGGACCCTGGCGACCGTTCATGTGCTCGCCCTCCGCTCGGGGACGGTCGAGAAGGGGACCGTCGGTAAAACGGTAGAGCTCCGGTCGCGGCTCGGTGAGGGATATGCGAAGTCGTGGCACTGCCGCTTCGAAACCGTGACAGATGTCCGGATCCGCGACGCGAGCGCCCCGATTCGGAACGGAGGTTTCGGTGATCTTCCTTGAGCGGAACAGGATGTGACGAATGGTCAGGCCGACGCCCTACGGGCGGCCGTGCCACCCTCGCCCAGGACGGGCGCCACCAGCCGGCCGAGTTCGGCGGCCTGCGGGGCGGGGACGTGGGTGGCCAGGGCCTCGGCGATGGACGCGGCCCACTGCGCGCGGGTGATCCGCCCGAGCAGCAGCGGGAGGTCGCGCTCGGGGGCGAACGCGATCTCCGTCGTCGTGCCCGGGGCGAGGCCGGCGGCCCGTTCGAGCCGCGTCACCTCGTCGCCGTCGTAGAAGCGGATGACGCCGTCCAGGTCGCAGAGCAGGGCGTCGAACGCGAGGTCGGTCATGGCCGGTGATCATGCCAGAGCCCCGCCGACCGGGCCCGGCGGGAGCCGTGCTCCCACGAAGCGGAGGTGTACGGGGTAGGGGGAGTTTGGCGGGCGGGGCGGGGAGTCTTGTATCGTTCCTCGCGAATCATCCAGAGGGGTGGAGGGACCGGCCCTACGAAGCCCCGGCAACTCCCCGTTCGACCCGGCGTCCGAAGTACGCGCCGTGCCGTCCGGGATCAGTGCCAACTCCGGCCTGTCGCCAACGTGGCGCGGGAAAGATGAGGAGACACGGTGCTCTCTGTGCTGTCCTTCGCCCGGGCGCTTCCCGCCCCGGCCCTTCCGCGTACCCGTCTCGTGCCCGGCGCAGGCATCCGGCCGACTTCTCCGGCCCGTTCTCGCTGACCACCCCTGCGCTCCCCGCGGGGAGCCCCCGCGTGCCGAACCCACCCGTCGGCCGCGGATTCGAGACTGGAGTACCCATCCATGGAGCTCACGAGCGGCGTCGGCGTGCTCGACAAGGCCACCGCGATCCTCGCCACCCTGGAGTCCGGCCCCATCACCCTGGCCGGACTCGCCGCCGCCACCGGCCTGGCACGCCCCACCGCCCACCGGCTGGCCGTCGCGCTGGAACACCACCGGCTGGTCACCAGGGACCTGCAGGGCCGGTTCGTCCTCGGCCCCCGGCTCGCCGAGCTGTCGGCGGCGGCGGGGGAGGACCGGCTGCTGGCCGCCGCCGGGTCGGTGCTCGTGCACCTGCGCGACGTCACCGGCGAGAGCGCCCAGCTGTACCGCCGTCAGGGCGAGGTCCGGATCTGCGTGGCCGTCGCGGAGCGGCTCTCCGGTCTGCGCGACACGGTGCCGGTGGGGGTCACGCTCCCCATGAAGGTCGGCGCCGCCGCCCAGATCCTGCTCGCCTGGGAGGAGCCGGAGCGCCTCCACCGGGGGCTCCAGGGGGCGCGCTTCACGGCCACGGCCCTCAGCGGCGTACGGCGGCGGGGCTGGGCGCAGTCCATCGGCGAGCGCGAGCTCGGGGTCGCGTCCGTGTCGGCGCCGGTGCGCGGGCCGTCCAACCGGGTGGTGGCCGCGGTCACCGTCTCCGGCCCGATCGAACGGCTCACCCGGCACCCGGGCGCGCGCCTGTCCCAGGCCGTCATCGAGGCGGCGAACCACCTCACCGAGGCGCTGCGCCACCCGTGACCGGCCCGGCCCCGGGGGGGGGGGGGGTGGGGGGTGGGCCCGCGCAGGGGGGCGGGTGGCGTGGGGTGCGGGGAGGCGCGGGGGGGGGGGGGGCGGTGG
>NZ_JBHWGD010000035.1:47692-54498 GCF_042733235.1 Kitasatospora sp. NPDC059722 | reverse complement strand
CGCGCCCGCGCCCTTCCGGCCCCCCCCCCCCCCCCCCCCCCGCCCCCCCCCCCCCGGGCCCCGGCGCCGCGCCGGGGGCGGCGCGGCGGCCCCCCCCCCCAGGCCCGGGCCCGGGGCGTCGGCTCAGGCCCGAGGCGCCGGCGTGAGGAGCGCCGGACGGGGAATGCGGCTGATCACCGAGCCGATCAGGGTGCCGATCGACACCCCGAAGACCGCCGAGACGGCCGCCAGCACCGACTGGGCCCCGTTGCCCACCTCGATCTGGGCGGTGTTCAGCAGGCCGAAGGAGCCCGGCACGACGATCCAGAACGCCGGCAGGTAGAGCACCTGCCAGAGCGGGCCGCCCGGCAGCCAGTGCACCAGGGTGGCGGCGACCGCGGCGGAGACCGCCCCGGCCAGGCCGCCGATCGCCGCGCCGTGCTCCGAGCCGATGACGACCTGGACGGTGACGCTCACCGCGATCACCGCGACGATCCACGGAACGGCGCTCGGCGGGGTGTTCACGTTGATCACGACGCCCGCGACGGCGATCGCGAGGCCGAGCCCGATCACCCACCAACTCGGCTTGGCCACCTGCACGTTGGCCAGCGCCGAGGCGGGCATGCCGATCGCGGTGGTGGCGGCGGCCACCCCGGCCAGGAACAGCGCGAGCTGCACCGCGCCGGACACCAGCCGGGCCGTCCCGGCGCTGGCCGAGCCCGCGGCGATCTCCGACAGGCCGGTGACCAGCAGCCCGCCCGGCAGCAGGATCGCCAGCGTGGCGACGATCGTCCGCAGCGGGCCGTCCAGCAGCGAGGCCTGCGCGAGCGCCAGGACGAGCAGTGCGACGAGGAACCCGGCCGTGACGGGCAGCAGCGGCCGCAGGGACGGCAGGCGCCGGGCGAGCACGGTCAGTCCCGCGACGACCAGCGAGCCGGCCCCGGCCGCCAGCACGTTCGCCGCGGCCGGCTGCAGGAACATGCAGACCCCGACCCCGACCGGCAGCGCCCCGAGGTCCGCCACCCACGTCGGCCAGCGGGCCGGCGCCCGGCGGATCGCGTCCAGCTCGGCGAGTGCCCGCGGCCCGTCGAGCCCGCCGGCGCGCAGCCGGTGCACCAGGTGGAGGACGTCGGCCGTCTGCTCGAAGCGCAGTGCGGCGCCGACGGGCCGGAACGCGGTGGCGTCGTCCGTGCCCAGCGAGACGAACAGCCCGTTGGTCAGGGCGGCGACCTGCACCCCGGGAGCCCCCAGCGCCCGCCCCAGGCCGTGGAGTTCCTCCTCGACGTCGTGGACGGGCAGACCACCGCCCAGGAGGGCGTCGCCCAGTTCGAGCAGGAGGCGGCGGAGCGGGTCGGGCGGGGCGGCGGTGCCCCGGACCGGGGGAGACGTGCGTGACATGGCACGTATCGTCCCATCCCGCCCGATTCGGTCCGACCGTGCCCTTCTTCCGGGCGGTCAGCCCCCGCCCAGGAGCCCGCGCACGTAGGCCGCCTGGCCGACGTGCTGGAGGTCGTCGGAGATCACGCTGACCAGCCGCACCCCCAGGGTGACCGGAGGGTCCCACGACTCGTCGACGACGCGCGCGAGGGACGGGCCGTTGAGCCTGCGCACGAAGTCGACCGTCCGGGCGTGGACGGCCTCGTGGTAGCCCAGCAGCAGCTCGGCGGTGGCGGTGACCTCGGCGACCTGGGCGGGCCGGTGCCCGTAGCCGGTGGCCGCCGCGGCGAACGGGAGGGCGAAGCGCTCCGCCCAGCCGTCCGCGGTCCACGCCTGCTCGCGGTCGGCCGCGTCGGCGACGTGGTCGTCCTGGATCCTGGTGAGGTGCCAGACCAGCCAGGCGATCGAGTTGGCCGGGTCCCGCACCCGGAAGGCGAGCTGCTCGGGGGAGAGGCCGTCGACGACGCCGGCGACCTCCTCCCGGATCCGGCCGAACGCGTCCACGAGGAGATCGGCGCTGGTCACACCCGTCACTGTCGCCTCCCGATCGGGGTCGTCCGGGGCTCGGCCGCCCCGACGAGCATGTCCCGACGAGCATGTCCCGCCGCAGGCCTCCCAGCCACTCGGCGGCCCTGGCGGCCCGGGCAGTCCTGTCCTGGCAGTCTCGGCAGCCCCGGCAGCCCCGGGTGGCCTGGGCAGCGGACGCCGTCACTGCCCGCGCAGCCGCCGCACCAGGTCACGGGCGGCCTGCGGCCAGTCCGGGTGATCGAAGGCGAAGCCCGCGTCCAGCAGTCTGGTCGGCACGACGCGGCGGCTCTTCAGCAGCAGCTCGGTCTCCGAGCGCAGCGCGAAGGCGCCGAGCTCGGCCATCCAGCGCGTGGCGGGCAGGGCGAGCGGCATGCCCCAGGCCGCCCGCAGGTCGCGCATGAACTCGCGCTGGGGCAGCGGGTGCGGGGCGGCGAGGTTGACCGGGCCGGCGAGGTCGTCCCGGGTGGCGAGGAACTCGACGGCGCGGACGAAGTCCCGCTCGTGGATCCAGGACACGTACTGCGCGCCGCCCGCGATCGGCCCGCCGGCGCCGAGCCGGGCCAGCCAGGAGAGCGAGTCGAACGCCCCGCCGCGCTCCGGCCCGAGGACGACGGCGGTGCGCAGCGCGAGGCGGCGGGTGTGCGGGGTTTCGGCCTCGGCCTGGGCGTCCTCCCACGCGCGGGCGATGTCGATGCTGTACCGCCAGGAGGCCGGGGCGCCGGGCTCGGCGCCGCCGATCACGCCGTCGAGTTCGTCGTTGGGCGCGTCGTGGCGGTGGGCGTAGACGGTCGCGGTGCTCATCTGGAGCCAGACGGCGGGCGGGCGCCGGGCGGCGGCGATGGCCCGGCCGACGGCCCGGGTGGAGAGCACCCGGGAGTCCATCATGGCCCGCCGGTTCTCGTCCGTGTAGCGGCAGTTGACGCTGCGCCCGGCGAGGTTGAGCACCACGTCGCTGCCGTCGACCTCGGTCGCCCAGGCTCCGAGGTGCTGACCGTCCCACCAGACCTGGCGGGGCCCGGCGGGCCGGCGGCTGAGGACGACGACGCGGTGGCCGGCGGCGGTCAGGCGGTGGTCGAGCAGGGTGCCGAGCGCGCCGGAGCCGCCGGGAATGACGATCTTCATGGGTTCCCCCCTCATCTCGGGTTTCGAGCCTAGCGCCTCAATTGAACGCGTTCAAATATCCCGCGTCGCACGATCGGTGGTTCACATCGGTTAGCCGGATCCGTATAGTCGGATCCGGCTAACCGAGACCGACTAGAGATCGGCGAGTACCTCGATGGCGAAACGAAAGATCTCCAACACGCTGGCGCTGGCCGTGCTGGGCCTGCTGCAGGAACAGCCGATGCACCCGTACGAGATGGCCTCCACCCTGCGGGAACGGCACAAGGACAGCAGCTTCAAGGTCAACTCCGGCTCCCTGTACGACACGGTCGAGTCGCTCGTGCGGCACGGCTGGATCGAGCCGGTCGAGACGGCGCGCGACGGCCGGCGGCCGGAGCGCACCGTGTACGCGGTCACCGGCCTGGGCCAGGACGAGTTCGTCCAGTGGATCGACGAACTGCTGCGCACGCCCGTCGCGGAGTACCCGAAGTTCATGGCCGCGGTGTCCTACCTCGGCGCGCTCGGTCCGGACGGGGCGGCGGAGGCGCTCGCCGAACGGGCGGAGCACCTGGCCCGGCGGATCGAGGAGACGGGCACGGTGCTGGCCGACACGGTCGGCTCCGGCGGCGTCCCCCGGCTGTTCATGATCGAGGTCGAGTGCGCGCTGCACGCCTGGGAGGCCGAACTGGCCTGGACGCGGCGGACGATCGCCGAGATCCGCGACGGCAGCCTCGCCTGGCCCGGGGCCGAACGGACCGAACGGACCGAACAGGGCTGGACCTGGTCCGACCCGACGGGCGAGAAGGGAACCACCACCCGATGACCGAGGTGCTGATCGTGGGAGCCGGCCCGGCCGGGCTGTTACTCGCGAGCGAACTGCGGCTCGCCGGCGTCGACGCGATCGTGCTCGAACGCCACCCGCGGCGGCCGGACTTCTGCCGCGGCTTCAACCTCAACGCCCGCGCCCTGGACCTGCTGGCCCGGCGCGGCCTCGCCGAACGGCTGATCGCCGAGGGCCGGCAGGTCCCGCACGCCGCGTTCTCCGGCCTGCCCGTGACGCTCACCCTCGCGGGCGCGCACACCGGCCACCCGTACTCGCTGGGCATCCCGCAGACCCGGGTCGAGGAGGTCCTGGAGCAGCACGCCCTCGACCTGGGCGCCGACATCCGGCGCGGACACGAACTGCTCATGCTGGAACAGGACTTCGAGTCCGTCACCGCCCACGTGTCCGCCGACGGAGGCGAGTACCGCATCCGCGCCGCGTACCTGGTCGGGTGCGACGGCGGCCGCAGCACCGTCCGCAAACGGGCCGGCATCGACTTCCCCGGCACGGCGGCGACCCGGTTCTCCCTCCTCGGCGACGTCGAGCTCGCCGACCCGCAGGCGCTGCCGTTCGGCGTGACCACCGGCCCCGGCGGCAGCGTGTTCGCGATACCCCGCCCCGGCTACGTGCGGGTCATCACCACCGACCGCCGGCCGCCCGCCGACCAGGACACCCCGGTCACCCTCGACCTGCTGCAGACCGCCGTGGACGAAGCGCTCGGCCGTCACGTCGAACTACGCGCCCCGCGCTGGCTGACCCGCTTCGGCGACGCCGCCCGGCAGGCGGCCGAGTACGTCCGGGGCAGGATCGTCCTCGCCGGGGACGCCGCGCACATCCACCCGCCGGCCGGGGCGATCGGCGTCAACCTCGCCCTGGACGACGCGTTCAACCTCGGCTGGAAGCTCGCCGCCACCGTCCGCCGCACCGCCCCGGCCCACCTGCTGGACAGCTACCACGCCGAACGCCACGCCGCCGGAGCACACGTGCTGGCGAACACCCGCGCCCAGGTGCTGCTCGGCGAGCCGGGCGCGCTCGGCGACCGGTTCGCCCCGCTCACCGACCTGCTCGCCCGCGTCGCCCGCCACCCCGACGGCAACCGCGCCCTCGCCGAGACGGTCACCGGCCTGGACACCCGCTATGAGACGCTCCCCGACACCGGCCACCCCTGGCTGGGCCGCCTCGCCCCCGACCTCACCCTGACCACCGGCCACGGCCGCGCCCGCCTCAGCGAGCTGCTCGCCCCGGGGCGCGGCGTCCTGCTCGACCTGACGGGAGGAACGGACGTCCGCGCGACGGCCGCAGGATGGGCGGACCGCGTGGACCTCGTCACCGCGACCTGCCCCGACCACCCCGACCTCGACGCCGTCCTCCTGCGCCCCGACGGCCACACCGCCTGGCTGCGCACCGCCGAGGACGACGACGGGACCGACGGGCTCCGGCAGGCGCTCCAGCACTGGTACGGAGCTGCCTGATCGTCGACCGCCCCCGCAGGTGGGTCCGTCCGCGACAGCGGTTCGTCGGCTACAGCAGCCCGACCAGGAACCGCACCGCCAGCACGCAGCCGAGCAACAGGAACCCGCCAAGGAGCCACAGTCCCGCGCCGAACGCGAGGCCGGCCAGACGGTCACCGAGGGTCAGAGGGGCACCGTCCCACAGCTCCTCCTCCTGGGCGGGGACCGGAGCGGGAAGCGGGCCGGCGAGGTCCAGGCGCATGTGCTCCTCGGAGCAGTACGTACGGTCGAGCACCTCGGCGGCCCGGCGGTCGATCTCCAGGGCCAACCACCCCTCGGGCAGTTCGAATCTGTCGCCGAGTGCGGTCCGGGGCTCCCGGATGCCGCAGAAGGCACAGACCTCCGGCTCCTGACGGCCCGTAGGCCGTTTCGACCCGGACATCCCTCCGTCCGCAGCGGCATCCGGTGTCACCGCCGGGGTGGCACCGGTGGTCGCCGGCGCATCCGCGGGCTGCCGGAGCTCGGACACGACGAACAGGACGGTGGCAGCACAGAGGGCGCCCACGGCCGCGCCCGTGTACTGCGGCCGGTCGTCCTGCACGAAGGCGAAAGCGGCCCCGCAGATCAGGAGCAGGATCCAGGCCCAGGCCCGGAAGCCGCGGAAGTGGAAGCGGTGCATCCGGTGATCCTGCCAGGGCCCGAAGGCCACGCACCAATCGTGTCCCGACACCCTGCCCGACCATCGGATCGGTGCTCGGGGCCGCGGACCCGATGTCGCGCCGTTCACCCCGCGCGGAGCACGGTCATGATGGTGACGTGACGAACAGCAACGAGAACCACGTGAAGGTCCACTACCCGCTGGACGTGGACGAGAACGGCTGGCCGCCGGTGGGCGTCGAGAGCCTGTGGGCGGAGGACCTCGGCGACGGGACGGTCCGCGTCGCCAACGCCCCGTGGTTCGCGCAGGGCGTCGCGAGCGGCGACGTCGTCCGGGTCGAGGTCGACGACGACGGCGTGCGCTGGGCCGAGGAGACCGTCGACGCCTCGGACCACTGCACCATCCGGCTGATCGTGCTGCAGGAGGGCGGCTCGGCCGGGGCCCGGCAGTCCGTGCTGGACGAGTTCCAGCGGCTCGGCGCGACCGGCGAGGGCGTCGAGCGGTTCGGGATGGTCGCGCTGGACGTCCCGCCCTCGGCCGACCTGCCGGGCATCCGCGCCCTGCTGGAGCGCGGCGACGCGGAGGGCCGGTGGGACTGGGAGGAAGGCTGCGTCACCGCCGCCTGGGCCGCGCACGACGGGGCCGCCGCCGACGACTGACGGCGGGCCGGTCGAGCAGCCGGAGCACGGACCGTGCTGCGCCCCGACCTCCGAAAGGCCGTGGGGGGGGGGGGGGGGGGGGTGGGGGGGGGCGCGCGCGCCCGGGGAAAGTCTCGGAGGAGAAGTGAGATATAGAGACAAACATGGCGGGTGTGGAGGTGGTGGGGTGG
>NZ_JBHWGD010000035.1:9527-47682 GCF_042733235.1 Kitasatospora sp. NPDC059722 | reverse complement strand
CCGCGGGCGCCCCCCCCCGAGACTCGCTGGGCGGGGCCGCCCCCAGCCCCCCTCGAGCGCCCTGGCGCCCCCCCCCCCCCCCCCGGCGGGGGGGCCCCCCGGGGGGGGGGCGCCCCCCCCACGGGTCACAGGTCTCGCAGGTCTCGCAGGTCTCACGAGTCTCACAGGTCGTGCAGGTCGTGCAGGTCGTGCGGGTCGGGCTCAGCCCGTCGGGCCGAGGCGCGACCAGCTGTCGGACGGGTCACTGGTGTTCGGGGTCCCGTGGTTGTCGGGGCCCTTGGTCCACCACCGCGCCTTCCAGTAGTAGCCGTTGTACGAGACCACGGTCCGCGTGGCGCCGTCCGGGTCGCCCGCGACGATGGCCGTGCCGGGCTGCACGCCGCTGTTCCTGGGCTCGGCGACGAAGCCCGCGTAGGAGGTCAGCCCGTACGCGCTGCCGTCCTTCGGGACGCCGCCGCTGAAGGCGTTGCCCTGGGCGTCGAGGAAGCGCCACCACTGGCCGTTGCTCCAGTCGCAGTCGCGCACCGTGAGGCTGCCGAAGCGCTGGTCGGCGCCGAGGCACTGCTCGTGGCCGCTGGTCGTGCTCTTGATCCGGTACCAGCCGGGGCCGCCCTCCTCGCTGACGTTCCAGAGCTGGTTGGCGTTGCCGTTCTGCGAGTCGACCAGGTGGGCGGTGGTCCAGCTGCCCGGGTGGTCGATCACGTTACCGCTGTTGAAGTCCTGGATCTTCCAGAGGTCGCCGGTCTTCCACAGGGCGAACGGCGCGAAGGCCGGGTTGTAGGTGCGGGCCGGGTCCCAGGGCTCGGCCTGGCAGGACGAGCCGCCGGTGGCGCCCAGCGTGGCCGGGGTGGTGCCCTTGCGGGCGTCCTGGGCGAGCCCGTACTCCGTGCCGTTCACCTTGATCTTGAAGTTGGCCGGGCCGGTGATCGGCAGGTAGTACTTGATCCCGATGTCCCGCGCCTTCCCGGCCGGGACGTCCTCGCAGTACCCGAGCCTGATCGTCACCCGGTGGAAGTCCGCCTTCAGGCCGCCGACGTTCGGGCCGGTCCGGCCGGGCGCCACGGCGCCGGTCATCTCGTGCCAGGCCTCGTCCTTGATCAGCGGGGGAGTGGACGTCGGGATGTCGAAGGACAGCTCGGTACCGGCCGGGAGGGTCTGGCCGGTGTTGTTGGTGATCCGCAGCTTGGGCTGCATCGGCCACAGCTGCGCGTTGTCGGACGGGAAGTCCGCGAGCTCGGCCTTGACGTCCAGGGTCTGCTGCGGGAGCGCCTGGTCGCTGCGCACCGCGCCGGGCGCGCCGGAGCCGCGCAGGGTCTGGTCGACGAGGGTGGTCATGTCGTAGCCCATGCCCCACTCGCCGTTGGAGCGCTTGGTGTAGTCGCCGCCGAGCTCCCAGATCATCGCGCCGCCGATGCCGTTGTCGGCGATGTACTGGGCCTTGGCCTTGATCGACTGGTCGTCCTCGGTGGAGATGAAGACCTTCTTGGCGTCGTTCCAGAGCCAGGTCGACTGGGTGGCCGGGTCGAAGTTCCGCTCGTAGCCGCCGACCTGCTGGTTCGGGTTCACCCTGTAGTCCGGGAGGTAGCCCGGCCGGATCCCGTCCTGGAGGTTCTTGGCGTGCCACAGCGGGTTCGAGCCGGCCCCGACCTCGTTGCCCATGACGTCGGTGTCGTGCCACACGTTGTCGATGCCGGTGGCGCCGTTGCCGCACTTCTGGGCGAGCCCGGTGCCCGGCTGGCATTTGGACTGGTCGCCCTCGGCGGTGCCCCACAGGCCCTTGGTGCCGCCCGTGACGCCCTGCCAGCCGCGGGTGTAGTACGGGACGCCGATGTTGATGCGGCCGGCCTGCAGCGCGCCCCGGTAGTAGTGGTAGGCCCAGTCGGTGTTGAAGTAGCCGGTCTTCTGGTAGTCCTTGGTGTTCGGGTCGGTGTCGTTGTAGATCCCGGCGGCCGCCATCTCGTTGTCCTGGCCGCTGTCGTACAGCGGCGCCTGCGGGCCGACGTAGCTGTTCCACGAGCCGTGCAGGTCGTAGGACATCACGTTGACGAAGTCCTGGTACTGCAGGGCCTGCTGGTTCTCCTCGCCGCGCACCAGGTACCCGGAGGACGAGGCCGCCGAGGTCAGCAGGAAGTAGCGGCTGTTGGCGGCACCGGACTGGTCGAGCTTGGCGCGCAGCGTCTTCATCAGCGCGACGTAGCCCGCCTGGAGGCCGGCCCGGCGGGGGTTGGCGATGCCCTGGTCGTTGGGGTTGCCGGAGTTCTGGAGCGAGGCCGGGTACTCGTAGTCGATGTCGACGCCGTCGAAGCCGTACTGGTTCAGGAAGGCGGCGACGGAGTCCGCGAAGGTGTTGATCCCGGCTTGGTTGACCGAGCCGTCGGCGTTGGTGGCCATGGTGTAGAAGCCCTGGGTCTGGGCCCAGCCGCCGACCGAGATCAGCGTCTTCACCTGCGGGTGCTGGCGCTTGTACCGGGTGAGGAGGTTGAAGTGGCCCTGGTACGGGAGGGACGGGTCCATCTCGGCGCCCGCCACACCGGGCCAGGTCGTCTTGGTCGCCTCGTCACCGACGGCGATCCGGTTGTCCTGGCCGACCGAGGCGAAGGCGTAGTTGACGTGACTGACCTTCGACCAGGGGATGTTCTTGACGAGGTAGCGGGGCTCGCCGTTGGCGCCGGTGCGCCAGCCGGTGAAGTACCCGACCACGCGCTTGTCCCGGCCGCCGAGCCACTCCCGGCCGCTGGTGTCGTACACGTCGCAGTAGCGGGCGCCCGGGCTGGGCGTCATCCCGTCCGGGCGGCAGTCGCCGGAGGCGGCGGGCTTGGCCTGCCGGTCGTCCGGGGTGGCGTCGAACGGGTCGCCCGCGTCCGTGGCGGAGCCCACCGGGGACTCGCCGCAGTCCACCTGGACGGCGCGCGAGCCGTCGTTGCCGTCGGTGACCGCCAGGCACTTCTGGGTGGCCTGGTTGCGCAGCCACGTCCCGGCGTGGGTCCACTTCTGGTTGGGGTTCGGGCCGCAGCCCCACTGCTGCACGGTGCCGCTGGGGACGTCGACGTCCAGGCACTTGCCGCTGTTGGCGTTGACCACCCGGGACTGGTCGTCCAGGGTCCACTGCTGGTTCCTGCTGCCGCCGCAGCCCCACTGCTGCACCTTGGCGCCGTCCGCCTGGCCGTTGGTGCTGCCCAGGTCGACGTCCAGGCACTTGTTGGTGACCATGCTGCGGATCTCGCCGGGGCCGACGCTCCAGTCCCGGTTGTCCGTGCTGTGCCGGCCGGACTCGCCGCCGGCGGGGGTGAGCGTGACGGACGTGTTGTGTCCGATGATCTGGGAGATCAGCTCGCCGCCGGGATAGTCCATCATCATGACACCGGTGCGGCCGCCGGTGTCGGAGTTCTTGAAGTAGTCCCAGGCCCAGTGGTTGACGCCCCACGTGCCCCCGGCGCCGCCGGCCACGCTGTACGGGTAGGCGCCGGCGCTGGCCCCGGTCAGGTAGTTGAAGTAGAGGGCGGTGTTGTCGGTGTCCGCGCGCGTCTTGGTCAGGTGCGCGAGGACCTTGTCCCACTTGGGCTTGATGTCGGCGACGGTCGGGATGTCGTAGTCGTTCTGGACGCGGGCGTCCACCGAGGCCGTCTTCAGCCCCCACTCGCCGTACAGGCCGCCGTGCGGGCCGCGGAAGGAGTTGAGCACGATCCGCCCGCGCACCTGGCCGAGCAGCGGCGTGTCGGCCGACTGGCCGCGCGTGACCGAAGGCGTCCAGAAGTACCGCTGGTAGCGGTCCACGTACTTCTGGAACTCGTCGCCCATCAGCTGCTGCGTCTCGGCGGTGGACAGCTCCGTCTTCTGCGGCAGCCGCGGACCGCAGGGCCGGTGCGCACCGACGATGCCGCAGTCGTCCGGGAGGTCCGGCCACACGGTCTTGTAGACGGTGTTCTCGGTCTTCAGGCTGAGCAGCACCGTCTCGGTGGGGTGCGCGTCGAGCCACTTGGTCAACGGGTCGAGGACGCCGAAGCCGAGCGCCGCGTGCTGGCCCATGATCCCGTGCCACAACCAGAGCTTGTCGTCCGCGCTGTCGCCGTCGGGGTCGACCCGGATGTCGATCGACCGGATGCCGGCGTTCAACTGGTCGACGAGGGACGTCTGTTGATCGTTGTCCCACTCCTGCGTGGTGACGGCCTCACCGCCGTAATGGGACATCGTCTCGTGCGTGCCCGGGATCGACAGCGAGCCGAGCGGGGCGGAGTCCTCGACGTTGTTCATCCACATCGGGTTCGAGGTGGTCTTCAGGCTCTCGTAGTAAGGCCAGCCGTAGGAGTTGGTCGCGGGGGTGTTGGGGGTGTCGCGGTAGAAGGCGATCCGGTCGTCGAGCTTGCCCATCGACGTGCACCCGAACGAGTTCGGCCCCGGGGCCTGCGGCCTGGGGTCGGTGATCACGGCGGCGAGCAGGTTGAGGCACGTCTGCTGCGCCCGCTGTCCGAACGCGTTCGGATGGATGGCCTCCTGCATGTCACCCCAGTTCGCCTTCGCGTCCTCGGGCTTGAACGGGATCCACCGGACCCACTCGGCGTCGCGCGGCTTGATGGGGTTCGTCGCGTTGTCCTTGGTGGCCTGAGCGGCATCCGTGTTGCACAGTTCGTGCCCGAGGAAGAGCTTGCCGAGATCCAGGAACGTGGCCTGCTGGTCGGCCGCTGCGCGCTTCAGGGCCCCGCGCAGGCTCGTGATGACCGTTTCCCGCGCCCAGTCGATGTCCTTGTCCCTGAAGGGGCAGCGACCCGAGGTCCAGCGCTTGTAGGACACCGACTCCCAGTAACGCATCTGGCTCGACGGCGGCAGGACGTTCGGGTAGGACTGGAGGACGAGTTGGTAGGAGTCCGGCGTGTAGTTGTTGCCGGCCGTCATGGCCTTCCTGATCGCGGCCAGCGCCGTCTCGATCTTGACCTGGACCCGTGCGATGTCCTGGCGGAAGGTGTTGGAGGTGTTGCCGCCCTCCTTGCTGCAGAGATCGCCGTTGATCGCCCCCCAGGAAGCGGCGCAGGCCGCGATGATGTCGGAGAAGTGGATGTCGTTCCCGCCGATCGACACCACGATCATCTTGATCCGGCGGCTCTTGTCCGCCGCGATCGCGGCCAGTTGGTCGGCCTGCGACGTGGGCTCCTTCCAACCCGGGACCGTCGAGGTGATGTTGTCCGTGGTGGCGCCGGAGCAGGCGAGGTTGATGCGCTCGGGATCAGGGCTGTGCGGGATCTGGACGCCGGTGATCTCGGCCATGCTGGAACGGTCGCACTTGTTCCCCCCGGGGTCGTACGAGGTGTCGACGGTGCTGCCGTCCGCCCGGGGGATGTTCTTGTAGACGGCGGTGGAACTGTCCGTTCCCCAGGCGCCCGCGTCGTCCGTGAACGCGTTGCCGGCCCAGCGGCCGCCCTCGCCGGAGATGAAGCTGTCGCCCATGGAGATCACCACCGGGTGGGCGTCCGGGTTGGGATCGGCGGCGGCGAACTGCGCGGGCGTTGCCAGGGTCTGGACGACCGCGGACAGGAGGGCCCCCGACAAGACGGCGGCTACGGCGCGGAGCAGGCCTGGTGGTCTGCGCCGCGGCCGTGGTGGTGCGGAGCTGTGCACGGACGTGTCCTTTCCGGCGGCTCCCGAACGGAGCCGGACCGGCCGAGGACACCGTACGGGCGTCCACGCGGCGTCGACATCGTGTCAACGCGGGCGTTGACACGGGCGTACGGGTCGTCAGAATCCGTGGAACCGCAGGTCGGAGCGTCATTGTCAGTGTCGCCCCATAGTGTGGAACCAACGTCGGAGGGGGCGCCGGAACGGCGTCGGACGGGCGTTGGGAGAGGGGTAGGACCATGGCTGTGAACAGGATCAAGCACAAGGTCAACCACGTGTCGCTCGTGGTCGACAAGTCCGGTTCGATGCGCCAGCACGAGGGGCAACTCGTGCGGGTGGTGGACGAGTTCGTGAAGGGGCTGCAGGAGGAGTCGGACCGGCTCGGGCACGAGACGCGGATCAGCCTCTACGCGTTCGACCACGAGGTGCAGAACCTGGTCTGGGACATGGACGTCAAGCACCTGCCGTCGCTCAAGGGCCTCTACCAGGTCGACAACGGTGCGACGGCGCTGATCGAGGCGGCCGTGAAGTCCTTCGACGACCTGAAGAACATCTGGGAGGGCTACGGGGAGCACTCGTTCCTCCAGGTCGTCGTCACCGACGGCGAGGAGAACGCTTCCGGCTGCTCGGAGAACGGGCAGATGCACATCCGCATGAACGGCACCGAGGGTGCCGCCGTCCTGCGCTCGTGGACGGACCGGATCCGGCGGGCCATGGACGACCTGCCCGACCACTGGACCTCGGCGATCCTGGTGCCGAACTCCCTGGCCAAGCGCACCGCCCAGGGGTACGGGTTCCCGGCGGGCAACATCGCGATCTGGGACGCGGACTCCAGCAAGGGCGTCGAGGAGGCCATCGGCACCGTCAAGTCGGCCGCCACGAGCTTCCTGCGCGGGCGCGAGCAGGGTGTGCGCGGCACGAAGAACCTGTTCACCATGGGCCAGGACCTGAGCACGGCCGACGTGAAGGCCAGCCTCGACGCCCTGGACGCCGGCAAGTACACGCTGATCCCGGTCGACGAGCAGGTGCAGATCCGCGAGTTCGTCACCCGCTCCGGGCACGAGTACAAGACCGGCTGCGCCTTCTACGAGCTGTCCAAGCGCGAGAAGATCCAGGGCTCCAAGCAACTCGCCGTGGCGGAGAAAGACCCGGCCACCGGCAAGATGACGGGCCGGGTGTTCTCGGGCCCGGCGGCCCGTCAGCTCCTGGGCCTGCCGCAGTCGGAGGTCACGGTGAAGCCGGGGGAGAACCCGTCGTACACCGTGTTCGTGCAGTCGACGTCCGTCAACCGGAAGCTGGTGCCGGGCACCCGGCTGCTCGTCATCCGGTAGCCGGATCGGTGGTCGGGCCGGGGGCCGGGCCGGCGGCCGAGTCCGCCCGGCGCATGCGGTGCGCGGTGCGCAGGCCCTGTTTGGCGGCGGTCGCGACCAGGCCGCCGAGCGTGGTCCTGGCGGGGTCGTGGGCCACGAGGCGCTCCAGCACGGGCAGCGCGCGGTCGTCGGCGGTGGAGCCGAGGGCGCGACAGGCCAAGGCGCGCAGGTCCGGGTCGGGGTCGGCGGTGAGGGCGATCAGATCGTCGACGACTGCCGGGCCGAAGGCGGCTATGGCCGCGGCGAGGTGACCGGCCTTCGGGTTCCGGCGCTCCAGCATGGTCTGCCAGAGCGCGGCGAGTGCGGCATCGCCGCCGATGTCTCCGAGGGCGCGGGCGGCCGCGGTGCGGACCCACCCGTTGTCGTCGTTCAGCCGGGTGGCGAGGGCGGGGACGGCGGTCCCGGCCCCGAGGAGGCCGAGTGCCTCGCAGGCGCCCTCGCGGGTTTGCGGGTCGGGGTGTTTCAGCAGGGCGGTGATCAGCGGAACGGCGCTCCGGAACCCGAGTTCGCCACAGGCGACCGCGGACCACCGCACCCCGCGGTGCCCGGTGTCGGCAACGGCCCGCAGGAGGCCCGGTTCGAGGTCCGCGTCACCGAAGAGGGCGATCCGGTTGAGGGCCTTCGTCCAGACGGTGACGTCCTGCGTGCGGTGGTCGGAGGCGACGTCGTGCAGGGCCGCGAGGGCCTGCGGGTGGCCGAGTTCGGCCCACTGCAGCAGCGCGTCGATCGCCCGGATCCGGCCCGTGCGGCCCGCCCGCAGCTCGGCGGCGTGGACGGTGACCAGGGAGGCCGGCCCGTCGGGCAGGTGGCCGAGCGCGTCCCCGAGCGGCCCCGCGAGCGAGGGTTCGAGCCCGCCGAGCCGCAGGGCGAGCAGGCCGATCCGCTCGCCGACATCCTCGTCGTAGAGCGCGTTGCGGCACAGGTTGGCGGAGAGCTTGCCGACCGTACGGAACAGCAGGAACGCGGGGTCGGCCCCGTCGAGGGCGTCGATCCGGCCGGACATCGCCGCGGCGACGGCGGCCTGCGGGCGACCGGTGGCCCGCAGGACCGCCTCCGCCCACACGAGCGGTTCGGCCTGCTGCTCGTACAGGAGGCGGCCCCACAGGCGGCGGATGGCGGCGCTGTCGTCGGTCATGCGGTGATCGTTCCACGCGGGGTGCCCCCGGCCAACGGCTTTTCACGGCCGCGGGCCGGGCGCGCCCCGAAGCCGGCGAGGGGCGGAACGACCAGGTCAGGCGGCAGCCGTCGCCCGGAGGGCGGCCGACAGGTCGCGGGCCTCGTGCTCGGTCATCCGGGGCGTCTCGTACGGCACCGCGTTGACCCAGCGCTGCGCCAGCCGCGCGATCCGCTCGCCGTAGCGCTCCGCCGTGATCAGGTCGCCACGCGATCCGGCCTGCTCCGGGCCCAGGTCGGCGTGACTCTGGCTCATCAGGCCGAGCCACGAGCCCAGCCGGTTGACGTCGTCGCGGGTGCCGCCGCTCCAGTTGTTGCCCGGCATGTCGCCGACGCCGACCCACTGCATGCCCATCTGGGCGCCGAAGACCGCCAGTTGCTCCAGGACCGTCAGCTTGTCGCCGCTCTGCGAGGCGGACATGGTGAACGCGCCGGCCAGTTTGTCCTTCCACGCCTGCGTCGTGAACGGGGTGAACGCCGCCTCCATGAACGCCTTGAACACCGCCGACACACTGCCCATCAGGGTCGGGCTGCCGAAGACGATCGCGTCGGAGCGGCCGAGCAGCGCCATCACCTCCGGATCGCGCCAGCGGCCCGCCGTGACGTCCTCCGCCCGGATCTCGACGACGTGCACCTGCGCGCCCGGCACCACCCGGGCCCCGTCCGCGAGGTGCTCGGCCAGCACCCGGGTGTGCCCGTGCACCGAGTGGTAGACCACCGTGACGGTGACGGTCGGTGCATCGTGCTCACGGTCAACGCTGTTGACTGCCATGACTGTTCACTACTTCCGTTCGTGGGGAAGCCCTGCTTGCCCCACCATCACAGCCTGCCCGCGGCACGGCATCAACGCCGAACTCCGGCATACAGCGATCGGCCCCGCCGATCGATCGCGCTAGCCTGGCCCCGTGGACAGGATCGAACTCGAAGCATTCGTCGCGGTCGCGGAAGAACTCCACTTCGGCCGCGCCGCCGCACGCCTGCACCGCGGGCAGCCCACCGTCAGCGACGCCGTCCGACGGTTGGAGAGCGCTCTGGGCGGCCGGCTGTTCCACCGCACCAGCCGACGGGTGACACTGACCGACCTCGGCGAAGCGCTGCTGCCCGACGCCCGGGCCACCCTCGCCCAGCTGCGCCGCTTCCAGCAGCGCGGACGCGCCCTGGCCGCCGGCGACCGGGCCCGCACCACTCTCGTCGTCGCCCACGCCGAATACACCGGCCAGCAGCTGCTGTTGCGCTGCCTCCCGCAACTGCGCGACCGGTTCCCCGACGTGACGATCGTGCCGGAGTGCATGCCGACCACGGCCCAGCTCACCGCCCTGCGCGCCGAGACGATCGGCCTGGGCATCGGCTGGGCGGCCGGCGGCATCAACGGCGTCCGCGCGAGGGTGCTCTCCACCGAACGCTTCGTGGCACTCGTCCCCGCCGCCCACCCCCTCGCCGGGCACACCGAGTTGAGCGCGGCCGAGCTCTCCACCACAGACCTGCTCACCTGGCCCCACCAGATCAACAGCGGCCTCTGCGACCGCCTCCTGGCCGCCTTTCAGATCGGCGGAGCCGACCTCCGCATCATCAGGACCGCCGACAGCGTGCAGGCCATCGCCGCCCACGTCGCGGCGGGCGCGGGCATCGGCATCACCGTCGAGTCCGCCCTCGACCACGAGCCGCCGGGACTGCGCATCATCCCCCTCACCGGCCCGTCGACGACCGTCGACCAGGTCGTCCTCACCCCCACCGACCCGACGGACACGGCGACGGCCCTGCGCGACCTGCTGCTCCACGCCTCGAAGGAACCGGCGGTTGCGGATCTCTGACGCCGCTGCCCAGGCGTCAGCCCTTGGCGGCGGGAACCGGTTCGCCCGTGACGCCGTCGACCAGCGCACGGCTGCCGAGCGGCCGGGCCAGGTGCGTGCTCAGCCGGGCCGCACCGCCGTCCTCGCAGCCGATGTCCGGGCCGGAGGCATCGCGGCGTTTCAGGACGATCGTGACCCGGTCGGCCGCTTCGTGGGCGACCAGGTCGGGCCGGTAGTCGCAGCCGCCCCAGTCGACGTGGAGAGAGACCGTGTGGTCGTCGGAGCCGACCGACACCGCGCCGACGCGCGGGTCGTCCACGGCGATCGGGCCCAGCACCGAGGCGTCCCGCACCTTGTACGGCAACGGGTAGGGATCGCCCCACGCGTAGCACGCCGCGACTCCGGCCGCTGCCACGCCCGCCGCGACCAGCCAGCGCCTCTCCCGACGCGTGAGTTCCATCCTCAGGCCCCTCCCCCGTGCTGTGGAGCCGGCACTGTACCGTCACGGAGGCCGCGGCGGCGCACCCCGATCGCGAGGCCGTTCACACGCGGAGCGTCTGAACCTCTGCCTGCTCACCGGCCGCGCGGTCGGTTGACAACCGCGCGGCAGGGGACGAGGGTCGACTCCCTGATCGGGTCGACGGGGGAGAGACCGATGAACCTTGAGGAGCTGAAGCGTCAGGCGCTCCACGTCCACGACCTCTATGACGAGCTGAACCGCCGTGAGCGCGGCCGGACGTGGACGCGCGGCGACTTCATGCTCGGATTCGTCGGGGACGTCGGCGATCTGGCCAAGCTCGTCATGGCCGAGGAGGGCGTGCGCGACGTCCCCGGTGGCCGGCCGGCGCTGGAGCACGAACTCGCCGACTGCCTCTGGTCGGTGCTGATTCTCGCCCATCACTACGACGTGGACCTCGAAGCCGCCTTCCGCCGGACCATGTCCGACCTCGGCGCGTCCATCGCCGGCAAGCTCGCCGCCACCGCCGACGGTGAGCACACGGGTTCTTGACGGAACGTCAGTCGACGGTCGGCCAGGGCACCGTCGTCTCGGCCGGGGCGGTGTAGTCGGTGCCGGGGACGTCCCAGCCGTAGAGGCGGCCGACCTGGGCCCGGAACCAGGCGGTGTCGGCGAGTTCGGGCAGGGTGTCGGTGGTCGCGGCGGCCCAGCGTTCGTGGACGGCGGCCTGCACCTTGTCGTCCATCTCCCAGCCGTCGAGGCGGATCCGCTGCTCCTCGTCGAGCTGCAGCGGTGCCGCGCCGGTGAGCTGCTGCCACAGGGCGGTGGCCTGCTGCGCGGTGCTCTGGAAGCCGTCGCCGAGGACGGCGTGCAGGAGGCTGGTGTAGAGGGCGATGGACGGGATGGCCGTGGAGGCCTGGGTGACGGCCGCGCCGGCGACCACGGTGTGGGCCCGGCCGCCGAGCGGGGCGAGGTCCTGCTGGAGGCGGCGGGCGGTGTCCTCCAGGTGCCGCTTGGCCGCGCCGATGGTGCCGGCCCGGTAGATCGGCGCGGTGAGGTCGGAGCCGACGTAGGTCAGGGCCACCGTGTGGAAGCCGTCCCGGACGAGGCCGCGGTCCGTCAGGGCGTCGATCCACAGCTTCCAGTCGGCGCCGCCCATGACCTGCACGGTCGCGTCGCGTTCCGGGTCGGCGGCGGGCGCGAGTTCGAGTGAGCCGACGAGCGGGGTGTCGCCGTCGAACTGCAGGGTCTTGGCCCGGTAGGCGGAGCCCAGGGGCTTGATCACGGAGTGGTGGACCTCGCCGGTGCCGGGGTCGGTGCGGCGGGGCGCGGCGACGCTGTAGACGAGGTAGTCGACCTTGCCGTACCGGGTGGCGAGGTGGTCGAGCGCCTCGTCTTTGGCGGCGGCGGAGAAGGCGTCCGCGTTGAGGAACGCGAAGTCGCCGTCCGTCCCGGCGAGCTCCGCCGCGCGGGCCGTCCGGTACCAGCCGGCGGAGGCGGTGCGGCGTTCGGTCTCGGGGGCCTCGAACGCGATGCCGAGCCCGCGCATGCCGTACGTGCGCAGCGCGGCGACGGTCGCGGCGAGGCCGTAGCCGGCGCTGGAGCCGATGATCAGGGCGACGGGCCCGTCCGCGGCGGCCGGGTCCGCGGCCGCCGGGCCGGTGCGTGCCGTGTCAGCGGGTGCGGTGTCGGCGGGTGCGGTGTGGGTGGGTGCGGGGGTGCGCTCCCAGAGCTCGTCGACGACGGCGGCGCAGCCCCCGGGGTGGGAGTTGAGGTAGAGGAAGCCCCGGTTGCCGGGCTTGATCTCGCGGAGGGTCATCGGTGTCCTTCGTGCCTGGTGACGAGCGTCTTTGCCTTCATCCTGTCGGGTGAGCGGGTGCGGGTATGTGGCGACATGCGCCAGGGTCCGCTCGCGAATCTTGTCGGAGCCGTCCCTACGCGCGCGACGCCTTCGTGGGCGACCGCGGCGACGGCCTGTCACCTGCGGTTTCGGGGGAGGACGGTTCGCCGGAACGGCTCTGCGTGGCTGATTGACTCCCTCTCGGACGGGCCGGAGGCTGAATTGATCTGACGCTGCGTCAGATCAATTGATCCGATGGAGGATTGCTGTGAGAAAGAGACCGGTTCCCCGCCGCACCAGACCCCTGATGGCGCTGCTCGGAACGCTGGCGCTGGCGGCGGGCGGACTCGCCCCGGCGGCGGCCGCGTACGAGCGGGGAGGCCCGCAGGTGCTGCTCGTGTGCAACGGCAGTACCGCAGCCTGCCCGAGCGGCGCCGCGCAGCAGTACGGGACCATCCAGGCCGCGGTCGACGCCGCACGCGGCGGTGACTGGGTGCTGGTCTGGCCCGGCGTGTACCACGAGAAGGCCACCGCCGAGGCCGGCGTGCTGATCACCACCCCCGGCGTCCACCTCCGCGGGCTCGACCGCAACCGGGTGGTCGTCGACGGCAGCAACGGCAGCGCGGCGCAGCCCTGCCCGGCCGACCCGGCGCTGCAGGACACCACCGGTCGCAGCGGCGTCGTCGTCTCCAGGGCCGACGACGTCTCGATCGAGAACCTCACCGTCTGCAACTACCTCTCCGGTGCCGACGGCAGCGGCGGCAACGAGATCTGGTGGAACGGCGGCGACGGCAGCGGGCAGATCGGCCTGCACGGCTACCACGGCGCCTACCTGACCGCGACGTCCGGCTTCGGCGCGGCCGACCCGAACGCGTCCATGGCGCAGTACGGCATCTTCGCGTCCAACGCGACGGGCCCGGCGGAGATCGCGCACACCTACGCGTCCAACATGGGCGACTCCGACTACTACGTGGGCGCGTGCCGCGACATCTGCGGGGTGACGCTCCTCGACGCGCACGGGCAGAACTCGGCGATCGGCTTCTCCGGTACCAACTCGGGCGGCTACACCATCAAGGACTCCGAGTTCGACCACAACCGCAGCGGGATCGTGGCCAACTCGCTCAACAACGACGACGCGCCCCCGCCCCAGAACGGCAGCTGCCCGGGCGCGCCGCAGCGATCGTGCACCTTCATCGAGCGCAACTTCATCCACGACAACAACAACCCGAACTCCCCGCTCTCCGGGCTGGCGGGCGCGATCGGCGCCGGCATCGAGATCTCGGGCGGCCACGGCGACACGATCCGCGGCAACCGGATCCAGCAGCAGGGCAGTTGGGGCGTCGTCCTGCACGACTTCCCGGACAGCGAGACACCGCCGCCGCTGAGCACCTGCCAGGGCGGGACGCAGCTGCCCGGCGTCTGCGTCTTCACGTCCTACGGGAACCTGGTGGCGGCCAACGAGTTCGGCCGCAACGGCTTCTTCGGCAACCCGACCAACGCGGACCTCGCCAACGAGTCGACGACGGCGCCGCACAACTGCTTCGTCGGGAACCACGGGACCGACGGCGCCGCCCTCACCAGCGACCCGGCGTCGATCCAGAGCCGCACGGTGGACGGTCCGCCCTGCGGTGAGGGTGCCGGGGTCGGCGACGACCAGCTGCTCTTCGGCGAGTTGGTGTGCGCGGCGGGCTTCGGCCCGTGCCCGATCCCGGACGCGGCCTATCCGCAGCGCACCGGTCTCGACCTGGCGCCGCTCACCGCGCAGGCGAGCATGGAGCGCCCGTGCGCGGGGCTGCCCAGGAACGCGTTCTGCGCGTAGGTGCCGACCCCGGTCTCCGGCCCGGCGGCCCGCGCCGCTGGGCCGGAGGCCGCCTTGTCATATAGGCGTGGTCAAATCACGTTAAAGGCCGATTCGTTGACAGTGCGCCAAAAAAGCAGTTCGCCGATCGCGAGGAGATGATGTCGGCGCCCTGTTATGCCGATTCACGGTGATGGATATGGTGAATGGAGCCAGGGGTGCGGAGGAGGCCACAGGTTCGCGTGTGCACCAAAGGGGTGCCGGGTTTCCACTGCCTTCACCTGCGGAGATGGCAGAATGACCCCTTCCGGAGAGGGTATCGAAATCTTCACAATCGGCACTGTCGATTCACAACTGATCGAGGGTAGCGTCGTCGTCGTTCCGATTCCTGAATTGGGGGAAACACGCATGGCATCGAACCGGACCGCGAAGGCACTGCTGGGAATCATCACCGCCGGCGCCATCGGTGTCGGTACCCTCGCCGGTGCAGCGACGGCCGCCGCCGCACCCGCGCAGCAGACCGTCACCCGGACCATCACCATCCAGGCCGTCAACAACCTCGGCCTCAACACCAGTGAGGCCCAGAGCGTTCAGTGCTTCGTCCACACTGCCGGCTACGACCCCGGCACGATCGACGGCCAGCTCGGCCCCAACAGCTGGAAGGCCTGGCAGAGCTACCTCAACAATGCCGGATACCACGCCGGGTCCGTCGACGGCCAGGTCGGCCCCAACACCATCCGCGCCCTCCAGGGCTTCCTCGTCGACTTTGGCTACGACACCGGCGGCATCGACGGCGACGCCGGGCCCAAGACCAGGGCCGCGTGGAAGGCCTTCGCCAACCGCTGGGGAACCTGGTGCTGACCAGCGACTGAGCGCGGGCCCGTCCCGGGAGCGATCCCGAGGCGGGCCCGCGCCGCTATGTCCCGTGCGTGGCGAACTCGACGATCCGGGCCGGCGGCGGCGTCCAGCCGCGCGAGGTGTCGACGACCAGGCAGGGCACATCGAGCGCGATCGGGACCCACGACGCGATCGGCCGCTGCCCCTCGGCGATGCGGCGCAGGAGCTCGGAGTCCGCATGGACCGCCCGTGAGGGCTCCTCGGTGGCCCGACGGGCGATGCGGGTGTGAGCGATCTCGGGATCGACGGTGCAGCGCACGACGCGGACGTCGGCCAGCGGCACGAGCGGCGCCAGACCCGGCCGCCACAGCTTGTCCTGGAAGGCGGCCTCCGCCACCAGGTTCGTCCCCGACCGCACGAGCTCGCCGATGCTGCGGAAGAACGTCTCGAACGTCCGCAGGTCGAGGTCGTCGGCGGGATCGGCGCCGGCCGCGACCATCCGCTCCTTGATCTCGTCACGGCACACCAGCGGCCACCCGAGCGCATCGGCCAAGGCATGCGCCAGCGTCGTCTTGCCCGCGCCCGGCGGGCCACTCACGACGACGAGCGCCGGGCGGCGCGGCGGCGTGCCGTCGGGGGTGACTGCGCTGCGCAAGGACGTGCCTTCCCGACCCGCTGCGAACCCGGGCCCACTCGCTGACGATCGCGACCTCGTCGAGGGTCTCACGGGGTCGTAGTTCAGCTCCAGGGCTGTCAGCGGTGACGGCCACGAGGCCGCGACCCGTGACTGTCGGCCGCGCTCATGACGGCCCACCGCCGGTGCTGCCGAACCTGGCGCGGTACTCGCTCGGTGTGGTGCCCAGGTGGCGGGCGAAGGCGCGGCGGAGGGTCTCGTCGCTGCCGAAGCCGCTGTGGCGGGCGGCGTTGGTGATGGTGTGGCCGTCGAGGAGGAGTTGTTGTGCGCGGTCCAGGCGGACGCGTTCGACCCAGCGGGCGGGGGTGGTGTGGAGTTCGGTGTGGAAGAGCCGGGTGAGGTGGCGGGTGCTGACGGCGGCGGTGGCGGCCATCGCGGGGAGGCTGTGGTCGGCGGCCGGGTCGGCGAGGACGGCGTCGGTGAGGGCGCGCAGGAGGTCGCCGCGGGCGGGCGGAGTGGCCAGGGCGGTGGAGAACTGGCTCTGGCCGCCCGGGCGTTGGACGAAGACGACGAGTTCGCGGGCGATGTCCCGGGCGACCTGGGCGCCGTGGTCGTGTTCGACGAGGGCGAGGGCGAGGTCGATGCCCGCGCTGATGCCCGCGCTGGTGTGGAACCGGCCGTCGTGGACGTGGAGGGCGTCGGGTTCGACCCGGACCCGGGGGTGGCGTTGCGCGAGGGCGTGGGCGTGGCGCCAGTGGGTGGTGGCGCGGCGGCCGTCGAGCAGACCGAGCGCGGCGAGCACGAAGGCGCCGCTGCACACCGAGGCGATCCGCTGCGCCCGCTCGGCGAGGGCCGTGGCCGTGGCGAGGAGGTGTTCGTCGGGGCCGTCGGTCGCGAGGTGGTCGGCTCCGGCGATCACGAGTGTCCCCAGGGGGCCGGCGAAGTCCGGGGCCGGGGTGGTGGTGAGGGCCACGCCGTTGGCGGTGGTCACGGTGTCGCCGTCGGGCGAGACGAGGGTGGTCGCGTAGGGGTGGCCGAAGCGGCCGGCCTGGTGGAACACCTCCATCGGGCCGCTGACGTCGAGCAGGGTGACCCCGTCGAACACGAGGAAGGCGACCTGCCGCGTCATGTCCGAATCCGAGGTGTGCGTGTCTGTACGGACATGGCGCCAGCCTACGCCCCCGGGCGAGTGTGGAGGAGTCCACGAGCGGACCACCGAAGGAGAGGGCCATGACGAACGAGACGGTCGCAGGAGTGCGGATCCCGGACAGCGCCCTGGCGCGCGAGGCGACGGAGCTGGTGCGCGAGGCGGCCTCGCCGCTGCTGTTCGACCACTCGCGCCGGGTGTTCGTGTTCGGGGCGCTGCGCGGTGCCGAGCAGGGCCTGGAGTTCGACCCGGAGCTGCTGTACGTGGGGGCGATGTTCCACGACCTGGGCCTCACCGACCGCTTCGCCCGCACCGACCGGCGGTTCGAGATCGACGGCGCGGACGAGGCCCGCCGCTTCCTGACGGCACACGGCGTGGCCGGCGAGCTCGCGCAGCGGGTCTGGACGGCCGTCGCCCTGCACACGACACCGGAGATCCCGCTGCACATGGCGCCGGAGATCGCCCTCGTCACCCGCGGGGTGGAACTAGACGTCCTCGGCATCGGTTACCACGCCTTGACCGACGAGCAGCGCGCCGCCGTGGTGGCCGCGCACCCGCGGCCCGACTTCAAGAACCGCATCCTCGCCGCGTTCACCGAGGGCATCAGGAACCGCCCCGGCACGACCTTCGGCAACGTGAAGGCGGACGTCCTGGCCCACTTCGTGCCGGGCTTCGAGCGCGGTGACTTCGTCGAGGTGATCAAGGGCTCGGACTGGGCCGAGTAGGACGCGCAGTATCATCCCAGCTCAAGACGGTGAACGAGGCATCCGGAGGGGCGGACCCATGTCGGCCGACGCATGGCCGGAGCTGCTGTTCGGCTCCGAGCAGTTGATCGCGCTGTACACCGGACTGCCGCCCCTGGAGGGCCTGGTGCTCCGGTCGGTGCAGCTGAATCCGCGCGGCGCCGGGGTGACCCTGCGGGTCGAGCTCCCGTGCTTTCCCGACCTCGCTCCGCAGGAGTGGACGGACGCGGGCTGCGACCGGTTCGAGGCGCAGGTCGAGTTCACGGCGGTGGAGGAGGACCTGCGGATGCGGGGCCTGCCCGGCGGCACCGTGGTCGACGTCGAGCTGAGCCGCTACCTGCGGGACCGGGAGCGCCGGATCACGGTCGGGGTGCGCGGGCCGGGGTTCTCGCTGGACTTCACCGCGCACGCCGCGCTCAAGGCGGGGCACCTCAACGCGTACTGCTCCGGCCGCGCCGAACCGTACGCGGCGAAGCGGTGGTTCGTGAGCCCGGTCGATCGACGCCTGTACGGCAGCGTGCTGCCGCCCACGACCGCGAAGGTGTTCTATGGGTGACGGCCACGACTGGTCGGCGGAGTTGGCGAACCCCGGGACGATCCGCGAGGTCCTCGGCGCACCGCCGCCCCTGCTGAGCGACTACGGCCTGGACTCCGTCCTCGTCGACGAGCGCGGCGCGTCCGTCACGTTGCGGTTCTCCGCGTTCGCCGTCCCGGCCGGTGCCGCGGACCTGTGGCGGGAGCGCGGCCACAACGCGGTGGAGTTCGTGCTGGTGTGCCTCGGCGTGACGGACTTCGAGGTCGACGCGTGGTCGGGCTGGCCCACGACCCGCGCCACGCTCACGGGCAGGCGGGTCGTGCTCGGCGGGCGGGGCAAGGACGTGTCCTTCGCGGCGGCCGAGATCCGCGCCGAGCCGCCGGTCGGACGGCTCTGGAGCCGGTACGAGTGACGTGCGGCGAGGGCCGAAGGGGGACGCCCCTCGGCCTCGCCGCACGACGCTGCCGTTCAATGCCAGTTGCTGATCCTGACGTCGCGCGGAGCGGGCGCGCCCGCACCGGTTTCGAGCTCGGCCTTGAGGCTCATCAGGAACGTCGCCCACTTGGTGCTGCAGTGGTACATGAACTCCACCGGCTCCCTCCAGTCCTCGTGCCGGAACAGCACGATGGTGTAGTCGTCCTCCGGCTTGAGGTCGAAGCGGATGCGGGTGCCGATCCACTCCTCGGGGCCGTCGATGACCTCCCAGAGGACCCGGCGGCCGGGCTCGGTCTCCAGGACCTTCATGTCGAAGCCGCCGGGGCCGAAGCGGAACCGGACCACGCCGCCGGGGCCGGCGTCGCCGTCGGTGTCCTCGGTCCACCAGCTCGCCAGTCCGTCGACCGTGGTCAGGGCCGTGAAGACGGCCTCCGGGGACGCCGTGACACCGATCCGGTGCAGGATGTCCGCCATGGCGGGTACCTCTCTCTCGTGTGCGGTTCTCGTGCGGGCTCAGCTCTCCTGGCTGCGCTGGATCGCCTCGGCGATCCGCTTGATGCGCTGCAGGCGGGCGTCCCAGGCGGCGCCGACCGACGACAGCTGGGCTACGGCGCGGGCGAGTTGGGCCTCGTCGACCTGGTAGCGGCGCTCGCGTCCGGAGGGCGTGTCGTGGACGAGCCCGACCCGGCCGAGGACGCCGAGGTGTTTGGCGACGGCCTGCCCGGTGCGCAGTGGTCAGCCCGTGGGCATGCCGATCTGCCGGCGTTCGAGCGCCGAGCGCAGCGTCGCGAGCGCCTGCGCGGCGGCCGTCACCGACGCGTCGTCGAGCGTGTCGCCGATCAGCTCGGCGAGCCCCGCCGTGAACGTCCGCTCGGCCGCGTCGACGAGCTGCGCCCCGTCCTCGGTCAGTGCGAGCAGGGAGGAGCGGCGGTCGGAGGGGTTCGGTCGCCGGGCGACCCAGCCCTGCTTCTCCAGGCGGTCGACGCCCTTGCTGGTCGCCCCGATGCCGACGGCGAACCCGGTGGCGAGGTCCGCCACGCGGGCTCCTGGGTGGTCGCGCAGGTACCGCAGGAACTCGAACTGCGAGGTCACGATGCCGTGCCGGGCGCGGAGCCGGTCGTTGAGCGCGTTGTAGAGCCGCGTCTCGCACCGGACCAGATCGGCGAAGAACTCCGGCAGATCCATCGGCTCGCCCCTCGATTTAGATTCCACGGCATATAGTGTAGCGGCAGGTACTTTCGAGGGGAGCCCATCATGAGCAGGGAACAGCGTGCGCGGATCGACGCGATGCTGCGGCAGCCGCGTCCGGAGAGTCCCCGGACGGTCGAGGAGATCCGGGCCGGATTCGAGGCGCTGATGGCCGGGATGATCGTGCCCGGCACCATCCGCACCACGGAGACGGCGCTCGGCGGCCGGCCCGCCCTCAGGGTCGAGCCGGACGGTGCGCCGCGCGCCGGGACGATCCTGTACTTCCACGGCGGCGGCTGGGTGTACGGCTCGCCCCGGACGGCCCTGTCGCTGACCGGCAACCTCGTGGCCAGGACCGGCGTCGGGGCGTACTCGCTGGACTACCGGCTCGCCCCGGAGCACCCGTTCCCGGCCGCGATCGAGGACACGCTGAGCGCCTACCGGGCCCTCCTCGACCGCGGCGAGGACCCGTCGTCGATCGTGTTCGCCGGCGACTCCGCGGGCGGCGGACTCGCCGTCACCGCCTGCCTCGCCGCCCGGGACGCGGGCCTGCCGCTGCCCGCCGCCGTCCTGGCGCTGTCGCCGGGCGTCGACGCGACCCGTACCGGCGACAGCATGGTCACCAAGGAGGACGCCGACCCGATCTTCACCCGCGCGGACCTCGACCGCACCGGTGCCATGTACCTCGCCGGGGCCGACCCGCACCAGCCGCTGCTCAGCCCGGCCGTCTGCGCCGACCTGACGGGCTTCCCGCCGATGCTCGTCCAGGTGGGCGCCAACGAGCTCCTGCTGGACGACTCCACGCGCCTGGCCGCGCGCGCCGCCGCGGCCGGCGTGGACGTCGTCCTGGACGTCACCGCCGACGCGCCGCATGTGTTCCAGGCCTTCGCCGGGGTCCTGGACGAGGCGGACGAGGCACTGGACCGCGCGGCACTTTTCCTCGCCCAGCGCCTGCGCACAACGGGCCGACCGACCGTCAGTCCGCGCTCATGACCCGCGTCGGGTCGCGGTAGACCGCGTCGAGCGCGAGCAGCGCGGCGCCGCGGGTCGTGGCGGTCAGGCCGGTGCGGGAGAGGACGATCTCGCAGCCGCCGGCGTTCGGGGCCATCACGAGGTCGTGGACCTGCTCGGTGACGCCGGGGAGGAGGTGTTCGCCGAAGAAGGCGAAATGGCCGCCGAGGACGACGAGCCGGGGGTTGAGGATGTCGACGAGGAGGGCGATCCCGGGGGCCAGGGCGTCGGCGATGCGGTGGAGGGCGTCGAGCGTGCGGGGGTCCCCGGCCCGGGCGCGGGCGCGCAGTTCGGCGAGGCGGCGCTCGACGTCGATCATCGGGTCCCACACCATGTCGCCGGGGTCGGCGGCGTGGCGCAGGAGGGCGTCGCGGCCGACGGCCGTCTCCCAGCAGCCGCGCCGGCCGCAGGCGCAGGGCTGCTCGGAGGGGACCAGCCGGAGGTGGCCGACCTCGCCCGCGTAGCCGCCGGTGCCGCGCAGGAGCTGGCCGCCGGCGATGATGCCGACGCCGACACCGGTCTGGCCGGTGACGTGCACGAGGTCGCGGACGCCGTCGGCGGAGGCCGGGACGTACTCGGCGAGGGCGCCGAGCTTGGCGTCGTTCTCCAGGTGCAGTTCGGGGGCGGTCGGGCCGAGGCGCCGGCGCAGGCCGTCGAGCGCCCGGACGCCGCTCCAGCCGATGTTGGAGGCGTACGTGACGGTGCCGGTGGCGAGGTCGACGGTGCCCGGGGTGGCGAGGGTGACGCCGACGACGCGGCCGCCGGCGCGGCGCAGGCGGTCGGCGCCGCGCGCGATCAGCCGGGCGGCGGTGTCGAGGACGGCGTCGGGGCCCGCGGCGCGGACGTCGAAGGGGACGCGCTTTTCGGCGGTGACCTCGCCCTTGAGGTTGACGGCGAGGAGGCTGACGTAGTCGACGTCGATCTCGGCGCCGATGCCGTGGACGCCGGTGCCGTCGATCTCGACGCTCTGGCCCGGGCGGCCGACGGTGGTGCGGTCGCGCTCGGTCCCGCCCTCGCGGATGAGGCCGCCCTCCAGGAGTTCGGCCGTCAGGTTGGAGACCGTCGCCTTCGGCAGGCCGGTGTCGTCGGCGATCCGGGTGCGGGTGCGGGGGCCGTCGTCGCGCAGGAGGCGCAGCACGAGCCCGAGGTTGGCGCGGCGGGAGGAGGAGCGGTCGCGGGCGACGGCCGGTCCGGCCATCGCCAGGTTCCGGACGCCGTCGCCGTCGTGTGCGGATCCCATCGCTCGCTCCTTCTCCCTTGACTTCGGCCCGAGTTGGTTCAAACAATAACCGAACGAATTCGCAGTGCCCAGGTTCCCTCAGTACCTCACCGAGGAGGCGCACGTGAAGCCAAGTCCCGTCACCACCACGCTCGTTGCCGCGCTGGCCGCCGTCACCGCGTCGACCCTGCTGGCCGGCTGCTCCTCCGGATCGTCCGGCGGCGCGCCGGGATCGGCGGCCGCGGGCGGCACGGTCGAGCTGGAGTTCTGGGGCTGGGCCCCGGGCTACGACCAGGCGGTCGCGAAGTTCAACGCGTCCCACCCGAACGTGCGGGTGACGTTCGGCAAGACCGCGTCCGGCTCCAAGGGCGGGTACACGAAGATGCTCACGGCGGCCAAGGCGGGCAACGCGCCGTGCCTGGCCCAGGTCGGGTACGAGACCCTGCCGAGCTTCGCCGCCGCGGGCGCCCTCACCGACATCTCCAGGTACACCGGGGACGCCAAGTCGCAGTTCGCCGAGTGGACGTGGAAGCAGGTGACGATCGGCGGGCAGACCTACGGGATCCCCGTCGACACCGCGCCGATGGCGCTGTTCTACCGCAAGGACCTGTTCGCCGAGTACGGCATCACGACGCCCCCGGTCACGTGGGACGAGTACGCGGCCGACGCCGCCAAGGTGCACGCCGCCGACCCGACCGTCTACCTCGGCGACTTCGGCAACGACGCCTACAACTACGCCGGTCTCGCCTGGCAGGCGGGCGCCAAGTGGTTCGGCACCGGGAACGACCAGTGGCAGGTGAGCCTCGACAGCGCCGCCAACAAGAAGGTGGCCGGCTACTGGCAGGACCTGCTCGACCGGAAGCTCCTGAAGGCGGACCCGAGTTACGACCCGTCGCTGTACGCGGACCTGACGGACGGCAAGATCCTGTCCGACGTCAACGCGGTGTGGAACGCTCCCACGCTGGCGGCGAGCGTCAAGAGCGGCGCCGGTCAGTGGGCGGTGGCGCCGATGCCCGTGTGGGACGCCGCCAACCCCGCCTACGGCAACGACGGCGGCTCGGCCACCGCAGTCCTCAAGGGCTGCGCCCACCCCAAGGAGGCGGCCGAGTTCGCCACCTGGATGAGCACCGACCCCGGCAGCGTGGGCGACCTGATCACGGTCACGGGCATCTACCCGGCCGCGACCTCCGGGCTCGCCAACCCCGCACTCGGCAAGCCCGATCCGTTCTTCGGCGGACAGGTGATCTTCGACGTGTTCCGGGCCGCGAGCGCGCACATCGCCACCGACTGGCAGTGGGGGCCCACCATGACCCAGACCTCCACCGACCTCGGCGACGGGCTCGGCAGGGCGGGCACCGGCGGCGCGACCCTGCCCGGCGTGCTCGCGGACGTGCAGGGCAGGACGGTGGCCGGCCTGAAGCAGCAGGGCCTCGCCGTCGCCGGCGGCTGACCACCCGTCGACCCGGCCCCGCGCCACCCCCACGGGCGCGGGCCCGTCATGGTCACTCCCCGAGGAGGCAGCACGCCCATGAAGACCGTCCACGCCGGGCGGACAGCAGTGCGGAAGTCCCTGCGGGGCTCCGGAGGCCCCCGTCGCCACGGCCGGACGGCGGCGCTGTTCCTGGCCCCGTTCCTGCTGCTGTTCACCGCCCTCTACCTCGCGCCCATCGGCTACACCGTCCACCAGAGCCTCTTCCGGATGCACCGCTCCGGGCTCGGCCTCACCGCCCCCACCCAGGTGTTCGCCGGCCTCGGCAACTACGCGACGGCGCTGGGCGATCCGGCGTTCCGCGGCTCGCTGCTGCGGGTGCTGCTGATCGGCGTCGTGCAGGTGCCGGTGATGCTGCTGCTGGCCCTGGCGCTCGCGCTGCTCCTGGACGCCGGGTCGACCCCCTTCAAGCGGTTCTTCCGGCTGGCCTTCTTCCTGCCGTACGCGCTGCCGGGGGTGGTCGGCGCGATCATGTGGTCCTACCTGGTGGCCCCCGGGCTCAGCCCGATCACCGCCGCGGGCGAACACCTCGGCCTGCACCTCGACCTGACGTCCGACGGCATGCTGGGCCCCACCATCGGCAACATGCTCACGTGGGGCTGGACCGGCTACAACATGCTGATCCTCCACTCCGCCCTCCAGTCCATCCCGCCGGAGATCGGCGAGGCCGCCCTGATGGACGGCTGCTCGGCCCTCGGCGTCGCGTGGCGCATCAAGGTGCCGATGATCCGGCCGGCGCTCGTGCTGACCACGGTGTTCTCCATCATCGGCACCGCCCAGCTCTACAACGAGCCGGCGATCCTGCACACCGTGGCGCCGAACCTGAGCAGCACCTACACGCCCATCTACGCCGCCCACAACGCCGTGGACGCCGACAACTTCAACCTCGCGGCCACCGAGTCCGTCGTCCTCGCGGTGCTCGCGTTCGCGCTCTCCTTCGGCTTCCTCAAGCTCGTCCAGCGCCGGGGGGTCGCGCGGTGAACACCACCTCCGGGCGTCAACCCGCCTCCCGCTGGATCGTGTTGGGCGTGCTGCTCCTCGCCTCGGTGTACTTCCTCGCACCGGTGTGGTGGTTGCTCGTCGCCTCGACGAAGACCAGCAGCGGGCTGTTCTCCGGAAACGGCTTCTGGTTCGGCGACTTCGCGCTCCTCGACAACCTGGACCAGGTGTTCACCCGGCAGGGCGGCATCTACTGGGAGTGGCTCGGCAACAGCGCCCTCTACGCCGTCGGCGGCGCGGGCGTCAGCACGCTGATCTCCGCCATGGCGGGGTACGCGCTGGCCAAATACCGCTTCCGCGGGCGGGAGTTGACGTTCAACGGCGTGCTCGCCGCCGTGCTCGTCCCGCAGCCGCTGCTGGCCGTGCCGCTGTACCTGCTGTTCTCCCGACTGCACCTGGTCAACAGCTACTGGGCGGTGCTGCTGCCCAGCATGGTCAGCCCGTTCGGGGTCTACCTCGCGCGCATCTACGCCGCCGCGTCCGTACCGGACGAGCTCATCGAGGCCGGGCGGATCGACGGCGCCGGCGAACTGCGGATCTTCGCCACCATCGCGCTGCGCGTGATGTCGCCCGCGCTCGTGACGGTGTTCCTGTTCCAGTTCGTCGCCATCTGGACCAACTACCTGCTCCCCGTGCTGATGCTGGCCGACGACCACCTCCAGCCGGTCACCGTCGGCGTCGTCGGGTGGCAGTCCCAGCGGGCGATCGGGCCCGGGGCGCCGCCGCTGAACGTCGTCGTCACGGCGGCCATGGTGTCGGCGATCCCGCTGGTCGTCCTGTTCCTGTCCCTGCAGCGATTCTGGCGCGCCGGCCTCACCGCCGGCAGCACCAAGTGAGGAGGCCCGCCGTGCCCGCCAGGTACCACCTGCGGTTCCAGCTCCACGCTGCGTCCGACGTCGCCGAACTGGTCGATTTCTGCCGGGAGTCGGGGGTCGACGAGGTCGTCCTGCTGCTCGGGGCCGAGGAGTTCCACGCCGGGCACCCGTCCGGAGCCGCCGAGGACAGGCTGTACGAGACCGCCCGAAGCGCCTCGGAGGCGCTCCGGGCGGCCGGGCTCGACGTCAGCCTCAACCCCTGGGTGACGGCCGGGCACGCCGACCGTGGGCGCGTCGACCGGCTGGGCTTCGCCCCGATGGTCGGCCCGACCGGGACGGTCGCCACCGCCCAGGCCTCCTTCGCCTGCCCGCGCTTCCGCTCGTGGATCACCGCCCACTACGGCCGGTTCGCCGAGCTCGTACCCCGGGTGCTGTGGCTGGAGGACGACTTCCGCTACCACAACCACGCGCCGCTGGGGTGGGGTGGCGGATTCGAGCCGCTGATGCTCGACCGGCTGGCGGAGGCGGTGGGGGAGACGGTGACCCGGGAGCAGGCCGTCGCCGCGGTGACGGCCCCCGGCGATCCCCACCCCTGGCGTGTGCAGCTTCAACGGGTCTGGCGAGAAGCGCAGTTGGAAGTGGCCGAGGCGATCGCGAAGGCCGTCGCCGAACGGTCGGACGGGCGGACGCAGCTCGGGCTGATGAGCTCCGAGCCCGGAGTCCACTCCGTCGAGGGACGCGACTGGCCGGCCCTGTTCGACGCGCTCGCCATCCACGGACGCGTCTCCCACCGGCCGCACCTCGCCCGCTACTCCGACGCGCCGGGGCGCGAACTGAGCTTCTCCGTCTGGATGCTGGAGGTGCAGCGGGCACAGCGGCCCGCACACGTGCGCAGCGAACCGGAGGTCGAGAACTGGCCGCACACCGCGTGGTCGAAGTCCGACGCCCAGACGTGGTCCGAGCTCGTCGCCGCCCAACTCGCGGGCTCGGACGCGCTGTTCCTCAACGTCCACCCGATGCAGTCCGGCCGGGCCGGGCGCTTCCCGCGCGTGGCCGAGTTGCTGCGCAGGTCGCGGCCGGCGCTCGACCGCGTGGCGTCGAAGGGGGACACCGTCGGTGTGGCGCTGCCGGTGCGGCAGGACGCGGCCGCCCACGTGCGGACCGTCCGCGGCGGGGACCTCGCCGACCTGGCCGTCGACCCCGGCCCGGCGGCGGACTTCCTGCTGCGGTACGGCGTCCCCGTGACGGCCGGGGACGCGCCGGTGCGGGTGCTGTTCGGGCAGGTGGCGTGGGCGTACGGCGACGCGGAGCTCCGGCGGATGCTCGGCGGGGGACTGCTGCTGGACGGCACGGCGGCGCGCATCCTGGACGAGCGGGGGCTCGGGAAGCTGCTCGGCGTGACGGTCGAGGAGGTGGTGGGGAGGGACTCGGCGTCCGCGCCGGGCCCGTACGCGCTGGAGCGCCGCGGCGACGTGTTCCTGAGCGTCAACGGCCAGCCCGCACTCGCCCGGCTCCGGCCCGCGGCGGACACCGAGACCTGGACGGAGATCCTGACCCCGGACCTACGGGTGTGGGGCCCGGGCCGGTGCGTCCACACCAATGAACTCGGCGGCCGGATCTGCGTCTTGGCCGCGACGGCGGTGGACCTGCTGCCGTACGACGACGACGGGCAGCAACTGCTGCACGAGATGGTCCGGTACCTGGAGGGCGAGGACCCGGCCCTGCCGCTGGTGACCGGCGGCCCCCACCTGATCCCCCACCTTTCCCGCACCCCGGACGGCCTCCGCCTCGCCGTGGCCAACGGCAGTGCCGACCCGGCCCACGTCCGCATCCACCTGCCCGGCACCCCCACCGGAGCGGAGGCGACGCTGCTCCGCCCGTTGGCGGCCCCGGAGCCCGTCCCGGCGGTCGTGGCCGGCGGCCTCGTCGAGTTCGGCGCACCGCTGCCGCACCGCGGCTGGCTTCTGGTCGAGTGGCCCCGAAGCCGGCGTTCGGCGGCGTCGGCGCGGGCGCGCCGGTAGGCGGGTCCTGCGGCGTCCGCCCGGTGCCCGGCCTCGCCCGGCGCACCGCGACCCGCGTCCCGCTGGAGTGGTGCCGCCGATCGGTCGCCGGAGCGGTTGCGCAGGGAATCAGCGGATGCTGTCCCAGTCGATTTCCGGTTCCTCGACCGTGTCGATCACCGGGGACTTCTCCTCCGGGGTCCCGCCGCAGCGCCATCGACCGTCGATGTGAACATTGAGAATCACTGATCACCTGTACCGTCAGGGAGCCGCGGCCTCGTGGCCCGGATCGTATCGGCGGCGCGGTGCAGCTCGGCGAGGACCGTCCGGACGGCCTTGCGCGCGGTGCGCTCGGGCCGGTGGAGCACGTCGACGTGCCGTCGGGCCTGGACTCCGCTCAGCGGCCGGAGGACGACGTCGGGGTGCGGGCGGGCGGTCCAGCGCGGCATCAGGGCCAGCCCGCCGCCGGCGGCCACCACCTCGGCGACCACCGCGAATTCGTTGATGCGGTGGACGATGTCGAGCCGGCGGTTCGCGACGCTGGCGATGGCCTCGATGGTGGCCATCAGCGGGAAGCCGTCGTGGACCGTGATCCACGGCTGGTCGGCCACGTCCTGCGGTGAGAGCCGCGGCCGGGAGGCCAGCGGGTGGCCGGCCGGCAGGGCGACGTCGAGGGGCTCGCGCAGCAAGGTGTGGGCGATCACGGTGCGCGGCCAGGGCGGGGCGTGGTCGAGGCGGTGAGCGAGCACGAGGTCGTGGTCACGGGTGAGGGCGGGGAAGCGGTCCTGGGCGACGTCCTCGTCGGACAGCGCCAGACGAGGGTGACCGGCGCCGGCGAGGCCGCGTAGCAGGAGCGGGAAGAACGCCGACCCGGCGCTGTGGAACGCCGCCACCGAGACCTCGCCGTCCGGTTGTTCCACGAAGTCGGTGACGGTGTGGCGCGCCCTGGCCAGAGCGCTCTCCACCTCGATGGCCGCCACCGCCAGGGCCCGCCCGGCGTCCGTCAGCACCACCCGGCGCCCGGCGCGTTCGGTGAGCGGGACGGGGATCGAACGCTGCAGCAGCCTCAGCTGTTGCGAGATCGCCGACGGCGTCACGTGCAGCGCCTCGGCGACCGCGGTGACGCTCCCCAGCTCTCCCAGTTCCCGCAGGACCCGCAGCTGCCTCTCATCCACGCCGACAGTGTAGGGCTGCTACAGGTTCGTTGAAGAAGTTGGTGGTGGCCTTCAAATCCCTGGTCGGGCAGCGTAGGGGCATGCCCATTGCCCGCCGCACCGATGCGGTACTCCTCCTCGTCGCACTCGTCTGGGGCTCCAGCTATCTGGCGGCCAAGACGGCCACCGCCGCGCTCTCGGTCCTGGTGGTGCTGTTCGCCCGGTACGCGGTCTCCGCGCTCGCGTGCGGCGCCCTGGTCGCCTTCGGCCGCCGGGGGCGGCGCTTCACCCGCGACGAGGTGCGCACCGGGTCCGTCCTGGGCGTCACCCAGGCGGCCGTCCTCGTGCTGGAGACCTACGGGGTGGCGCACACCAGCGCCGCCAATGCCGGACTGATCATCAGCCTGACCATCGTGCTCACCCCGCTGATGGACCGCAGTGCGGGCCGCCGCCTGCCCGCGACGTTCTTCCTCGCCGCCGGCCTGTGCGTCCTGGCCGTCGGGCTGCTGAGCTCCAGCACCGGACTGCACGTGCCGCGACTCGGGGACGCCCTGATGCTCGCCGCCGCGGTCGTCCGGGCCGGGCACGTCGCGCTCGTCGGACGGCTGACCGCCGGTCGGCCCGTGGACCCGCTCCGCCTGACGAGCGTCCAGACCGTCGTCGGTTCGGCCCTGTTCCTGCCGGCGGCCTTCGGCCACCTGCCCGACCTGGCCCACGGCAGTGTCACCACCTGGACCCAGCTGGTCTACCTCGCCCTGTTCTGCAGCGTGTTCGCCTTCCTCGCCCAGACGCAGGCGGTGCAGCGCACCTCCGCCAGCCGGGCGAGCCTGCTGCTGGGAACCGAACCGATCTGGGCCGTCGCCATCGGGTTCGGCCTCGGCGGCGAACGGCTCACCCTCTGGGCCGCCCTCGGCGCCGTGCTGATGATCGCCGGGACCTACTGGGGACAGGCCATCGAACGCACCCACCGCGCCGCAGCGCAAACCGTGAAGGAGGACCCGGCGCGCCGGGCGACGACACCTGTCAGCGCCTGATCACCCCGTTCGACACCACCGGGACGGCACCACGGAGCCGGTCAGCGCCCGGCGCGGGCACCCCTCTCCCAGGCCGCGAAGCGGGGGCCGGTGCGCGGCCGGGCACGAAAGCCCGTGGATCCGTGGCTCGTTGCCGTGATCGAGTTCCGGTAGGGCGTCCGGTCCGGAGGAAATTCGGTGGCCGGTCTGCCCGTGGCGTGGCAGGGTGGCGGCCATGACGTCGATCCGAAGGGGCGATGCCGCGTAAGTCGCCCGGCGCCGTGCGCGCCCAGACGCGGTGGATCCGGGCCCGGTCCCGAGAGTTCAGTCAGGTTCAAGGCTTGCGACGAGGCGCCCAGGGCGCTGTCAGGCGCCTTGAGGCCCAAAGGTTCCGGCCCGGCTTCCTGAGCGATGCGCTCGGCCGGTACGAGCAATTCCTGCGCCGGCCTGGCCGATGGCTCTACGTGGTGCTGGAGGATTGCGAGTGCCACGACGTGTTCGGGAGCCGGGACGATCTGCAAGCCATGCTCGATGCACTGCCGTCGGCCGCTCGCCGTGAACTGAGCCGGATCGTGGCCAGGCTCGACGCGGAGTTCGAGCGTCGTACCCTGCCGGATCCGTACGCGTCCTCATGGTTGACTCACCATCGGTCGCCGAGCCTCCCCTGGTGGCGCCGGCGGTTGACCGTTTGGTGGCACGAGACCTGACTCGTACGGCGGGGTTCACGGAACCGACGACTCCGGCGGCAGGGCGGTCAGGGGCCGCCTCGGATGAGGCCGCAGGCGCGCCGGATGCCGCCGGCCGCGCTCTGCCGGTCGGGGTTTCGGGTGGCGTGTTCCTGGCAAAGTACTTCAACCATGGGCTTATTACCGGTCGCCGGGCATCCCGCTGTCGCCGTCTTCCGCGAACCACGAGCCGGGCGGCCAGTCCCGGTGCTGGGCCCGCGAGTTGACGCTGAGGCGGGGCGCGCCGCGCGCGTTCTGGCCGGGGTGGCGACCCACGGCCGGCCTGTCGAGCGGGCCCTCGCGCTACGGCAGGCCACCGCGGCTGCACGTGAGTTGGTGGCCGCGTTGTCGGCCCTGGGCCCGGCGCCGGCCGGTGAGGACCTCCCGGCGGAGTCGACCAGCCAGTCGTACTTCCGGGTCCGCGAGGTCGAGCTGTCGGATCAGCAGGCCGCCCTGCACGGCGCCCTGGTCGTCCACCGCGGCCTGGAAGACCTGTGCGACGCTCCGCTGTCGGGAGCCGACCTGGCGCTGGAGCTCGCGGGCATGCGGCAGTCGGTGCTCGACCTCACCGGCGCAGCACCGGGCGACGACCCCGAATCCGTCCCGCCGATCGCCGCTCCCGAGCCCGGTGCGGAGCCGTCGTTGGAGAGCGCGTGGAGCGCCCGGTGGCTCATCGGGCACCAGGTCCATGTCCTGTTCAACGTCTGCGCCGCGGTCGCCGTGGCCGATGCAGCACGCCAACTGCGGGACGGCGACGACGATGGCGCGCTGCTGCGCCTCGCGGATGCGACGGTGTACGTGCGCGGCTTCCCTGCGGCCATGAACCACGCGAGTACGATCCCGGCCGACTACTACATGGCGGCGATACGCCGGACCATGGCGCCTCCGTCGACGGACGTCCCGTTGAGCGGGCGCCAGCACCGCGGCTACAAGCTGTTCCGGGCGGCGATGAAGGATCTGCTCGCGCTGGTGCCCGACTCCTACGAGCAGCTCGTGGCCCGGGCCCCCGAGCTGGCCGAGGCGCGGGGCGCCCTCCTGGAGGCCGACATCGTCGACGCCGAACGGCACGTCACCCTCGCGTACTCGATGGTCCATCTGCGGCGCTCCATCGCTCAGCGGCCCGAAGGCCCCGACAACGCCGTCGCCGAACTACGGCTCATGCGCCATCGCCGCGCGGCCCAGTACGCCCCCCTGATCCGGTTCGGGGACCACTACATCGCCGGCGCCGTGGCCGACCTGCGCCACTCCTGAACCCGCGCCGTCCGCCGTCCGCACCCCCGGCAGGAGACCCTGATGCCCGAGACGACGCCCGGCACCGTCCAACCCGCTGCGGCGGCCGACTGGGAGCTGGATCCGGCCGATGTCGGTGTATGCGAGCGGCTGGCCCGCACCTTGTGCACCAGTGGGCACGACCAGGTCGACAGCCCCGAGTGGGTGGAACGGGCCCGGGACGCCTGGGAGGACCTCCCGCTACCGCTGCGCCGCGCGGTGCGCCGGTTCCGAAGGCACTCCGGCCCGCAGGGCACCTTGGTGATCGGCGGCCTGCCCGTCGACCGGGCGGCCCTGCCGGCGACGCCGGCCGTACCCGGCTCGGTCCAGCGCCGGGCGACCGTGCCGGCCGCGGTGCTCACGATGGTGGCCTGCGGGCTCGGCGAGCCGCTCGCCTACCTGGCCGAGAAGTCCGGCGCCCTCGTGCAGGACGTCGTGCCCGTGCCCGGACAGGAGACCTTCCACGGCAACGCCGGTTCGGTGCCGCTGTCCTTCCACACCGAGAACGGCTTCCACCCCCACCCGCCCGACTACGTGGTCTTCCTGTGCCTGCGCGCCGACCACGACCGGATCGCCGGCATGCGCGTCGCCGGCCTCCGCGAGGCGCTGCCGCGCCTCACCCCGGCCGGCCGCCAGGCCCTGTTCGCACCGGAGTTCATCACCACACCACCACCCTCCTTCGGCCCCGACACCGCCGGGGGCACGCCCGATGCCGAACCCCGACCGGTGCTGTCCGGAGCAGCCGAGGACCCCGACATCCGCATGGCCCAACTCGTCACCACCCCGCTCACCCCTCGGGCCGCCGCGGCGCTGGCCGAATTCGGGCGCGCCTGCGAGGCGAGCGCCCGCACCCTGCGCCTGACACCCGGCGACCTGGTCATCATCGACAACCGCGTCACCGTCCACGGCCGCACCGCCTTCCGGCCTCGCTACGACGGAGCGGACCGCTGGCTGCAACGGACCTACGTCACCACCGACTTGCGGCGCTCCCGCGACCACCGCCCCCACGACGGCCACGTACTCACCCGCTGACCGGGGGGTGCAAGGGGTTTTCGCCGACCGGCGGCCTCGCAGGCTGTCAAGGCGCCGAGATCGGTCAGCCGTGATCGCGATCCGGTCACCGGTGGGTGATCTCCGCTCGGCGGCCTCGGCGGCCTCGTAGCGTCGCGGCTTCGGAACAAATGCTGGAGGGTTCATGACAACCATCGATTCCCTGCCCGCGTCACCCGTCGAGCAGCGGACCAGCGATGCACTCGTGGTCCTGCCGACCCCGGCGGCGGTGACGGCCCCGCAGGGAGGCCGTGCGGAACGCGGCATCACCCGGGAACGCGTGGGCTCGCGCGGGCTCTGCCTGAGCCGCCTGGTGATTCCGCCGCTGACGACGGAGCAGGCGCACCTCCACGCGGACCACGAGACCGCGATCTACGTCGTCAGCGGGGAGATCGAAGTCCGGCACGGCGAGCGGCTGGCGGAGGTCACCGTCGCGGGTCCGGGCGACTTCGTCTACATCCCGCCCAGCGTGCCCCACCAGCCGATCAACCGCAGTCGGACCCAGGAGGTCGTCGTCCTGGCCGCGCGCACCGACCCGCACGACGTCGAGAGCCTGGTGCTGCTGCCCGGCGCGCCGGACTGACCTCGCACCAATCACCCGCCCGGCGCCCTCCGACGTCAGTGCCAGGCCGCCAGGTCGACGACGCGGGTGAGGGCGGGTGCGTGTTCGACGGTCCGTCGGCGCTCCGCGTCGCCGACGGTGAGGATGACCAGGCCGGCGAGCGCGCTCCAGTCGGCGTGGCCGGCCGAGGGGAGCAGCACGGCGTAGGGGTGGCCGGAGACGTGGATGGGCAGGCCGCCCGCCCAGCGGTCGTCGGTGATCTGTTCGTGGGCGAGCCGGGCGGGTCGTCCGCTGTCCTCCTCCGTCCATCGGGCGGCTGCGGCTTCCAGCCGCCATCTGCGTCCGAGTGGCATGGCGGTCCGCCAGTCCTTCCCCACCACCTGGCCGGCGTGCCGTTCGCGCCGGCGCTGCTGGTCTCGTTCCTTGCGCTTGGTCCGGTGGCGCTGGTCGGCGTCGGCGTGCGCGGCCGCCTGCTCGACGTAGCGCGGCGCGGTCCACAGCACCCGGTGGTCGTCCTCGCCGGCGGGCACCCGGTGGGGGATGACGCGGCGGCCGAGGACCCAGGCGACGAAGTCGTCCAGCGGGGCGGTGACGGTCTTCCATTCGCCGTGGCCGTGCGGGCATCGGCACTTCTTCCGGCACGGGGTGACGGTGAACCGGCTCAGTCCGGTGCCCGCGGTCCACTGGTCGGCGGCGCCGGGCCGGGGCGTCGAGACGACGATGGACGGGACGGCGCCGACCCACGTTCGGGCGGACAGCGTCACCCAGCAGGCATCGATGCCGTCGGCGGCGTACCGGTCGGTGCGCTCGCGGACCTCGTCGCGGGTGATCGGGGAGAGCTGCGCCTCCCACGCCATGCGGTGGGCGCCGTCGGGGGAGGAGACCATGACGTCCGCCCGCCACGTGCCGTCCGGGGCGCGGACTTCGAGGTCGGCGTACCAGCCGGCGGCCCGTGCGGCGTGTGCGAGCTGCAGCTTCACGAGGTGGTGCTCCATACTCTCCTGTGCCAGCGCGCAGGTGGGTGCTCCGCGGTCGTGGGCGAAGAACCGCAGCCCGGTCGGCGAGACCTTCGCGTGGAGGCCGTGTCCGCACTCCGGGCACGCGAGCGGCACGCGCGGTCTCGCGCGGTGTACCGCGGTCCACGCCCACCCGCAGCCGAGGTCGTCCCGCGTCGCGTCCAGTCGGCCCCGATCTCCGTGCACCGCGGTGAACGCCACGGAGCCCTCCCCTCTCCCTGCAGCCCGTGCCCCCGTGCTGCCGCCCCGGCGTCAGTCCTTCCCGGCCCGCCGGGCGTTCATGACCGCGCCTTCGTGATCGCACGATTGTGCCAGGCGGCGAGACCGGTGGGTTCCGGCTCGGATACAGCAGGGGAGGACCGGAAGCCCACTTTCAAAAGCCCCGGCCGGCTTCTACGCCCGCACCTCCCGTTCGTCCGTCCGCCGCTGCGGCCGCGCGCTGCGCCCGCACCGGGGGACCATGGAGCTGCGGAGGTGCTCGGCCGGTGAGGCGGTGAGTTCGGCGGCGGTGGGTTCGGCGGAGGCGGTGAGTTCGGAGGCGGTGGGTTCGGCGGTGGATTCTTCGGCGGCGGTGGGTTCGGCGGTGACCGGGAAGCTGCGGGTGTACCTGGGAGCGGCGCCGGGGGTCGGGAAGACCTACGCCATGCTCGCCGAGGGCCGCCGGCTGCGCGACGGCGGGCTGGACGTGGTGGTCGGCCTCGTCGAGACCTACGGCCGCCGGGGGACGGAGGAGCAACTGGCCGACCTGCCGGTGGTCCCGCGCCGCCGCGTGCCGTACCGGGGGATCGAGCTGACCGAGCTCGACCTCGACGCCCTGCTCGCCCGCCGGCCCGCGCTCGCGCTGGTGGACGAGCTGGCGCACACGAACGTCCCGGGCAGCCGCAATCCCAAGCGCTGGCAGGACGTGCAGGATCTCCTGGACGCCGGGATCGACGTGGCGACGACGCTGAACATCCAGCACCTGGAGAGCCTGAACGACGTGGTCGAGCAGATCACCGGCATCGTCCAGCGGGAGAAGATCCCGGACGAGGTCGTCCGGGCCGCCGACCGGATCGAGCTGGTGGACCTGAGCCCCGACGCACTGCGCACCCGGATGGCGCAGGGCGACGTCTACGCGGCCGACCAGGTCGACGTGGCGCTGGACAACTACTTCCGGGCCGGGAACCTCGGCGCGCTGCGCGAGCTGGCGCTGCTCTGGCTGGCCGACCGGGTGGAGGAGGAGCTCGCCGACTACCGGGCCCGGCACGGCATCCGGGCGCCGTGGGAGACCAAGGAGCGCATCGTGGTGGCGCTCAACGGTGCGCCGCAGGGCGAGCACCTGATCCGGCGGGGCGCGCGGACGGCCACCCGGGTGCACGGTGTCCTGATCGGCGTGCACGTCCGCGCGGACGACGGGACCCTCCAGCGGGAGCCGCCCGCCCTGGCGGGCCAACGGGTGCTGCTGCGCGAGCTGCACGGCACCTATGTCGAGATCACCGGCGACGACGTGGCGGGAGCCCTGGTCGACTTCGCCCGGACGGAGAGCGCCACCCAGATCCTGCTCGGGCCGACCAGCCGCTCGCGGCTGCGGGAGCTGGTCAGCGGTTCGGTGATCAACCGGGTGATCCGGCTGGCCGGTCCGATCGACGTCCGGGTGCTGCCGCCGCCCGGGCCGGATCTGCTGGCGCTGCCGCGCGGGCCGCGGCCACGCCGGCCTGCCTTCGTCACCGCCCGGCGGCGCCGGTTCGGGTGGCTGCTCGGACCGCTCGGTGCGGTGGCGGTGGCGAGCGCGCTGTCGCCGCTCCGGGTCTCGCTCGGCCCGTCCGGTGCGCTGCTGTGCCTGCTGCTGGTGGTGGCCGGGGTCGCCCGTCTGGGAGGGCTCGCACCGGCCGCGGCCACCACCGTGGTCTCGGCGCTGGCGGCGGACTGGTTCTTCACGACGCCCTGGCACAGCCTGGTGGTCGAGCGGGCGGCGGATGCCGGGGTCCTGGCGGTGTTCCTGGTGGTCGCCGGGATCATCAGCCACCTGATCGACGGGCTGGCCCGCCGCTCCCAGCAGGCGACCCGCGCCCGCGCGGAGGCGCAGGCGCTCGCCCGGTTGGCGGGGGAGTCGGTGCAGGACGGGGAACGCGCGCTGCCCGAGCTGCTGGAGGGGCTGCGGCTGGCGTTCGGCCTGTTCGCGGCGGGCATCCTGGCACGCGACGGCACGGGCTGGCGCCCGGACGCGACCGCCGGCGGGCCGCTGCCGGGTCGGCCGCAGGACGCGGCGTTCGCGGCCGAGCTGGACCCGGACACCGTCCTGGTGCTGGCCGGCCCGACCCTGAGCGAGGAGAACACCCGCCTGCTCGGCCCCTTCGTGACCCAGCTGCGCCTGCTCCGGGAGCTGCAGCGGGTGACCGCGCAAGCGGCGTCGGCACAGGCGATCGCCCGCACCGACGCCCTGCACACCACCCTGCTGGAGGCCGTGGCCCACGACCTGCGTGAGCCGCTGGCGGGGATCAAGGCGTCGGCGTCGAGCCTGTGCTCCGACGACGTCGACTGGCCGCCGGAGGACGTCCGCCGCTTCTCGGCGATCATCGACGCCGAGGCGGACCGGTTGAACCGCATGGTCGCCAACCTGCTCGACCTGAGCCGCCTGCAGGCCGGTCGGGTGCCGGTGACCCTCCGGCCGACCGACGTGGCGGACGTCCTGGTCGCCGCGGTCGGCAGCCTCCCGCTCGCGGGTGCCCCGGTGGTCCTCGACCTCCCGGAGGGCCTGCCGCCGGTGGAGGCCGACGCCGGCCTGCTGGAACGGGCGCTGGCGAACGTCCTGGCCAACGCCCAGACCTGGTCACCGTCCGGCGCCCCGGTACGGGTGGACGCGGGCGCCGTGGCGGACCGGGTGGACGTGCGGGTGGTCGACCACGGCCCCGGCATCGGCGACCGGCAACGCGAGCACCTCTTCGAGCCGTTCCACCGCAGCCGCCGCGGCGCCGGCGGGCGGGTCGCCGGCGTCGGCCTCGGACTGACCGTCGCCAAGGGCTTCACCGAGGCGATGGGCGGCGAGCTGACCGTCGAGAGCACCCCGGGCGGTGGCACGACCTTCGTCTTCGGCCTCCGCCGGGCCGTCGCGGCAAGCCCTGGTTAGGTCATCGGGTACTGCCACCAGCCCTGACCGGTGGCGCCAAGGCCGCGTCAAGACGGTTGCCGTCCGCGTCAAGGATGCGCCAGGGCGGGCGGACGGACGTTCGACCGCACCTAGCGTGATCTGTGAGGAAACGGTTCGCCGCCCGGGCGTGGGGCCTGGCGGTGAACCGTTTGCCGACTCCCGACCCCCGGCGGGTTCCGCCGGAGGAGGTTCGGCGGCCAGTGTGAAAGACAGGGGGAGGGGCGCGCGGTGATGCCGGCGGGAACGCCGAGCGGTACGGCGGTCGTGGAGAACGCGGTCGCGTCGGAGACGAAGCGACATCCGTGCCGGGCTTGCTGCCTGCCACCGGCCGACGGGCAGCGCCGACGTCTGGCCCGCACCCCGCCGTCTGGCCCGCACCCCGCCGTCTGGCCCGCACCCCGCCGCGCCGGTCCGCCTCCGGGCGGCCTCGGCGCCGTAGGGTCCTCTCCGAGGACACGGGGCCCGGCCGGTCGCCAGGACCGGGGCGTTCGGAAGCGCGTCGGGCCACGGGACGGACGAGACGAAGGGCTGGCACGTCACATGCAACAGCGCAGTCTGCGGGACCTCCAGGTGTCGGCCATCGGCCTCGGCTGCATGGGGATGTCCGCCTTCTACGGCACGGCCGACCAGGACGAGGGCGTCGCGACCATCCGGCGCGCCCTGGACCTCGGCATCACCTTCCTCGACACGGCGCAGGTTTACGGACCGCTCACCAACGAGTCCCTGGTCGGCGAGGCTGTCCGCGGACACCGTGACGAGTACGTGATCGCCACGAAGTTCAACTACCGGATGGACAAAGCGGTTCCGGGCGACATGTCGACGGTGGGCCGCCAGGACGGCTCGGCCGAGCACGTCCGCGGCTCCGTCCACGGTTCGCTCGAACGGCTCGGCACCGACCGGATCGACCTGTACTACCAGCACCGGGTCGACCCGACCGTGCCCATCGAGGAGACCGTCGGCGCCCTCGGCGAACTGGTCGCCGAGGGCAAGGTGCGGTACATCGGGCTGAGCGAGGCGAGCGCGGAGACCATCCGCCGCGCCCACGCCGTCCACCCGGTCACCGCCGTGGGGGGGGGGGATGGTCGAGGAGCGCGCTGGTGGCGTGGGGCTGGAGACGGTCAGACGCACGCGGCTGTGCGGGTCTGTGGGGCT
>NZ_JBHWGD010000035.1:0-9517 GCF_042733235.1 Kitasatospora sp. NPDC059722 | reverse complement strand
CTGGTCGCCGAGGGCAAGTTGCGGTACATCGGGCTCCGGGTGGCGAGCGCGGAGACATTCCGCCGCGCCGAGGCCGTCCACCCGGTCTCCGCCGTCCAGAGCGAGTACTCGCTCTGGACGCGGGACGTGGAAGCCGACGTGCTCCCCACCTGCCGGGAACTCGGAATCGGCTTCGTGCCGTACTCCCCGCTCGGCCGCGGCTTCCTCGCGGGCCGCTTCAGCTCCCCGGACGAGCTGGACCAGGGCGACTTCCGCCGCACCAACCCGCGCTTCACGGAGGCCAATCTGGCGGCCAACCTCCGGCTCGCGGACAAGGTGAAGGAGATCGCCGCGGAGAAGGGCATCACCCCGGCCCAGCTGGCGATCGCCTGGGTGCTGGCCCGCGGCGAGCACCTCGTGCCGATCCCGGGCACCAAGCGCCGCACCTACCTGGAGCAGAACGCGGGGGCGGTCGACGTCGAGCTGACCGACGGGGACCTCGCCCGCATCGACGCCGAGCTGCCCGAGGTGGCGGGCGAACGCTACGACGAGGACGGGATGCGGGCGGTGAACCGCTGAACGGCCGCCGCTGAACGGCCGAGCGACCGTCCTGGTTCACGCGTTCAGCCGGTTTTGCGACGCTCTGCAGCGGGGACTTCGGAGAGGCTCGGGGGACGGCCGTCCTCTCCGAGACCCCTGAAAGAGTGGAGATTCTCATGCCGGTTCGTCGCATGGCCGGAGCGTGGGTTTCGGCAGCGGTGCTGGGGACGACGCTGTCCCTGGCGTCGGCAACACCGGCGAACGCCGCCCAAGGCACGTTCACCTACGTTCTGCGCAACGGGACCGTCCACACGCTCTCCGACCCGAAGTCGGGCGTGTGCCACAACCTGCTGCTGGACGAAGCGGTGGCCGAGGAGAACGCCACCGACAGATACGCGGTGCTGTACACCGAGCGCGACTGCGTGGCCGGCGGCACCCTGGTGGCACCCGGCCACGAGAAGGAACTCCCGTTCCGTAGCGTTCTCTTCTCCTCGGCTCCGTAATGAGGCCCAGCACGGATTCCCCGGCCTGAACCGTCGTTGGCCGGTCGTGTCCTCGACCGTGAACGGTGGAGGACACGACCCCCGGCCCCCCGCAGACCACGTCCCTCCTCGCGACCATCCCTTGCCGGCCTGCGGAGCCGCAGCAAAGTGCGCCGCGGAAAACCGGGTGCCCGCGCGGCGTAACGACGCCCCCCGCGGAAACCTTCCGGGCCACCGTGCGCGAGGTCGCCGCACTCCTGCTGACCGAACCCGCGCTCCTGCCCGAGGCCACCGCCCAACTGGTCACGGCGCTCCACTTGGAGGCCCCCGACACGGGCGAGCGCCTCGCCGAACTGGCCGCGCTCGTCGCCGACCGCCCGGCGCTCGCCGTGACCACCGCCGAGGCGGTGCGCCGACGCGGCTACGGACAACCCGAGGCTCCCGAGCACGCCCTGGCCGCCGCCCGCCGGCTGGCCGCCGAGGACGGACTCGCTCCCGGTCTGTTCGCCGTCGCAGTGACGACGGTGGGGGCGCAACTCGGCTGGCCCGCTGCCTGGCGGGAGGTGCTGCACGGCCTGCGCCGCCACCCGCGGCCGGACGTCCGCGACGCCGCGCGGGCGGTGTTCACCGACCCGGCGTGAGCGGACGTCGTGGGGACGCGCGGCGCGGAGGGTGCCCGAGCCGGCCTGCGAGCGATGACCCGGCGACCGACTCGCCGTCCCGTGGTGTCCGGGGCGGATGGCGTGATCGGTCATGTGCCGTGGCCCGAAAGTGTCTTGATGGACAGTCACATCCGGTGAAAGCGTGGACACGTTCCGTGTTGATCGCGTGGCCGACGGCAGCCCTTCGGTCACCCGGCATGAGGTGGCAGCTTGAGGGAGACGCAGCACCTGGCGAAGGTCTACAGCGACCGGGCCTACGTGCACACCACGACCGTGCGGCACCAGGGCAGCACGGTCGCGTTCGCGATGGACGACCAACGGCGCATCGTCTACAGCGTCCTGGACCTGTCACAGCACGACGAGGCGAAGGGGGAGGCGGACGCGGCCTACTGGTCGGAGGACCCGTTGCCGCTGCGCTTCCCCTCCGAGGTGGCGCGGGTCGGCTACGCGGTGGCGGGGACCGTGCGGATGCCCGTCGTCAAACGCGGCGGGCGGGTCGAGGCGGACGCGGCGGAGCGGCTGGACGACCAGGAGCTGGACCGGTTCCTGTCCAGCACGGCACGGCTCGGCGCCGCCGCCCCCTTCCACGTCCTCTCCGACGGCACCCACCTGTACGTGCTGCGCCAGTCGGTGCGCGCCGACCACCCGGACGCGGTGTTCCGGCTCACCGACGGCACCCGCTCCTCCGGCGACCCGGCGCGCACCGACTACCTGGCCACGGGCGGTCGGGCCAAGGTCCCGGCGGTCGACGCCACCCTGCTGTGCGACCGGTTCGTGCTGGCCGGCGGCGAGTTGAAGCCGGTGCTGGAGGTCCGCTACCGGCGCAGCCGGCACAAGGGCCGCCCGGACTCCGCCAAGGACAGCCTCGGCACGCAGGACATGGAGGGCCGGCCGTTCGTCGAACCGACCCAGGAGCTGTCCTTTGTCCGCAACCTCTCCGAGGGCCGGTTCACCGCCCTGCTGGTGCCCACCGCCGTGCACGGCCGGGAGCGCTGGCAGATCTTCGCGCACAACGACGCCACGGGCCGGATCGACGGCTTCAGCGTCGAGCGCGGCCGGGACGGCCTGTTCAACACCCAGGGCGCCCAGGCCTGGACCAGCCCCGACCCGCGCCACCGGGACGCCGTCTACGAGAGCTCGCCCGGCACGTGCCCGTTCACCGGCCGGCCGCTGGTCCCGGCGGCGAGCGAGAACGGCCGGGCCGGGACGGCCCTGCGCTTCGACGGCGTCGACGACGTGGCCGAACTGCCGAGCAGCGCCCTCGACCTGGCCGACTCCGACTTCACCGTGGAGTTCTGGGCCAGGCGCACCGCCACCGGCGGCCGCGAGGACTTCCTGATCGGCCACGGCGCCTCCAAGGGCGTCCGGCTGCGGACCCTGCACATCGGCTTCCGCCCGGACGACACCTTCACCTTCGCCTTCTTCCACGACGACCTGGACATCCCGCAGCGCACCACGGACACCGACTGGCACCACTGGGCCTGTGTCTTCGTCCGGGACACCCGCGAGCAGATCGTCTACCGCGACGGCGTCGAAGTCGGCCGCCGCACCACGGACATGCCGTACGCCGGCCTCGGCGGACTCACCCTGGGGCGCGGCATCCGCTCGTACGGGCGCGGCGAGCTCGACGAGGTCCGGATCTGGCTCCGCCCGCGCGGCGGCGCCGAGATCGCCGCCGACCGCGGCCGCCGTCTGATCGGCAACGAACCCGGGCTGGCCGTCTACTACCGTTTCGACGAGGGCGCCGGCACCACGCTGCACGACCAGACCGACCACGCCCGGCACGCCGCGTTGAGCGGCGGCCCCGCCTGGGTCACGTCGGAGGCCCCCGTCGGCGAGGACTCCGGGGTGAGCCGCAGCAGCTTCGCCTTCACCGGGCGCCGGGTGGTCTCCGGCCTGTCCGCGCTGCTGCACCACCAGCAGGAGGCCGCGCCCGCCGGCTACGACCAGACGTCCAAGCCGGTCAAGCGCCAGGCCAGGGTGCTGCTCGCCTGCACCACCGGCGGGCCCGACCCGGTGACCGGCGCGGCCACCGACGAGGCCCACGTCGCCACCGTGGACCTCGGCGTCGGCCGGGACGGCCGGCTGGCGCAGGTCCCGGAGGAGCTGGCCCTGCCGCTGCTGGCCGCGCCGGCGTCCAGCGGGAACGTGGAGGCGGCCGGCGACTTGGACGCGCAGGTGGCCCGGCTGAGCCAGGACATCGCCGCCACGGAGGCCGAGATCACCCGCCTCCAGCTGGAGACCGCCGAGGCCCCCGACGTCGAACGGCAACGCGCCGAGGCGCGCACCGCGTTGGAGAGCGACGTCACCTACTGGCGCTACCGGCTGCGGTTCAAGCTGCAGAAGGACGGCAAGGACCAGTACCTCGCGGTGCAGGGCGACCGCAAGGACAGCATCACCCCGCTGGTGCGCACCGCCGATCGGCAGGCCGCGTCCACGATCTGGACCTTCGAACCTACCGGCACCACGCTCAACGGCTACCCGTGCTACTTCGTCAGGAACGCCAACTCCGGACTCGACATGAACGTCGACAACCGGAGGACCGGCAACGACATCCCCCTGATCCAGTACCCCCGGGAGACCGACAACGCCGCCACCCACTTCGCGCTCGACGGCTGGAACGGCAACAGCCTGGTGGCCCGGCACAGCTACCAGCTGGTCGCGGCCCGGGACAGCCAGGGCGACCGCATCGTTCAGTACGACTACTCGACGGCGAAGGCCTCCGGCGAGGGCGTCCTGGTCCTGGAGCGGATCGACAACTCGCTGAAGACCAACCCCACCACCGACCGGCTGAACCGGCAGATCTCCGAGCTCACCCAGCGCCTGGAGCTCCTCGGCACCAAGCAGGACCGGCTCGCCCAGCTGCGCCGCGACCTTGCCGCCCAGCAGGCCGGCCTCGCCGCCAAGCAGGAGGAGCTGGGCCGGCTCACCGGCGGTGTGCGCGGTTCCGACGACATCGCCCTGCCCGTGCCGCAGCTGACCGTCGACCGCACCGGACTGAGCGCGTCCGGGGCCCTGCTGGGCTTCGCCCGCGCCGCCGACCGCCCGTTCCTGCTGGACAGTGCCACCGGCAACGTCGTGCTCTACTTCCGGGGCGGCAACGGCCAGTTCTTCGCCGCGTACTACGACAGCCAGGTGCTGCGCCCCTCCCGGCAGTTGGCCGCCGGCGGGCGGACGGTCTCCTTCACGGCCCGGGACGCGAACACCGACCTCACCGGGACCGGGATCACCGTCGAGGCCGGGGACGGCCCGACGCAGGTCAACCTCACCATCCGGCACGACGGCCGGACCGAGACGTGGTCGCACCTGCCCCGCCGGGCCGAGGACTTCGCCGCCGTGGTCAACGGCGCGGCCGAGCAGCCCGTCACGATCGGCACGGTGCTGCGGATCGACGGAGACGTGGTGCAGTTCACCGAGGGTACCCTCGCGCCGCTGGCCGGGCCCGGCTTCGTGACCGTCGGCGGCCACGGCTTCCGCTTCGAGGGCAGCCACCCGGCCGGGTCGAAGTCGCTGCGCCTGGGCGCGGGCGCGGACCAGACCCTGCTGAAGCCCGGGATGAGCGTGCAGCGGGTGCGCTACGACCACCGCTGGTCCGAGTCCTCGCAGCCCGGTACCACTCTCGCGGAGGGCTCCCGGCTGATCACCGTCGACCCCGGGGGCCTGGCCGAACTGCCGCTGGGCAGCGCGGACGGCCTGGTGCGCGGCCACGGCGGACGCTGGCGGGCCGACATGCCGGGCCGGGCCTACGCCTTCGACGGCAAGGGCCGCTTCCTGGCCCTGCCCGCCGGGCAGTTGCCCCGGGCCGCGACCCCGGGCGACCTCACCCTGGAGGCGTGGATCAACCCGGAGCGGGTCGAAGGGCCGGTGCGGCTGCTGCACGCCAACGCCGGGGACACCCCGTACGGCCTCGGCCTGCTCGGCACCCAGGCCACGTCCGGGCTGGTCTTCGACGGCGTGGACGACGCCGCCGTGGTGCCGGGTGCCTTCGGCTTCGGCGACGGCGACTTCACGGTGGAGTTCTGGGCCCAGCGAACCGCGATCGACAGCCGGTCGCACTACGTGCTCGGCCACAGCGGCGACCAGGGGCGGGCCGGCGAGAGCCTGCACATCGGCTTCCGCTCGAACGGCTTCTTCACCTTCGGCTTCTACGGCGACGACCTGGACACCACCCAGCGGTTCTCCGACACCAAGTGGCACCACTGGGCCTGCGTCTTCCAGCGCGAGACCCGCCAGCAGGTGGTCTACCTGGACGGCCAGGAGATCGCCCGGCGCACCGCCGACGCCCCGTACCGCGGGCAGGGCCGGTTCTCCTTGGGCTCGGTGGCCTGCTGGCCCCGCGAGTTCGCCGCCGTCCGGCTGGACGAGGTGCGGCTCTGGTCCAAGGCGCGTGGCGGCGACGAGCTGCGGGCCGACCAGGGGCGGCGGCTGAGCGGCAACGAGACGGGGCTGCTCGGCTACTGGACGTACTCGGCGTCGGCACCCGGCACCCCGGCCGTGCTGGCCGACCGCTCCGGCAACAACCGGCACGCCGAACTGCGCGGCATGCCCACCCCCGTCCCGGCGCGCGCACCGATCGCCGCCGGCGGCTACCGGGCCGTCGCGGCCGTCGGCGACCGCCGGGTGGTCAGCCGGGAGTCCTTCCCGCTGCGCGAGTGGAGCCACCTCGCCCTGGCCTACCAGCAGTCCTGGGCCGTCGAGTTGACCGGCGACGCCTACCTCGAAGTCCCGGACGACGACGCGCTGGACATCGCCGACGACCTGACCCTGGAGGTGTTCGCCCGCGTCGACCGCCTCGGCGAGACCCAGGGCCTGCTCTCCAAGGGCCGCACCGCCGACGGCGTCGGCGGCAGCGTGCCGTACCGGCTGGCCGTCCTCCCGGACGGGCGACTGGAGTTCGCCTTCGAGGAGCCCGACGGCCGGGCCGTGCGCTTCACCTCCACCGAGGGCGTGCGGGCCGGGCAGTTCCACCGCATCGCCGTGGTCCGCAAGGGCGGTCGCTCGATGCAGGAGCAGAAGGGCAGCAAGCAGATCACCGCCACCGGCGCCGACGGCAAGCCGGTCACCCAGAGCGTCGAGCTGGTGGAGTCGCTCGCCGTGCGCGAGTGGCAGGACATCCGCTTCCACCTGGACGGCCGGGAGATCGGGGCCGGCCGCTACGAGGGCCCCGGGCCGCGCGGCAACGACGCGCCGCTGGAGCTCGGCCGGGCTCGTGAGGGCGCCACCGTCCAGCAGCTGACCGGGGTGCTCGCCGAGGTCCGGATCTGGGGCACCGCCCGGGACGCCGCCCGGCTCGCCACCGCCGTCACCGCCCGCGACCGCGGCCTGGTCGCGCACTGGCGCTTCGAGGAGAACGCGGGCAGCACCACGGCCGACGCCACCGGCTCGCACCCGGCCCGGCTGCGCGGCGCCCGCTGGGTGCGCAACCCCGACCCGCGCGGCAGCGTCTTCCGCCTGTACCGCAACGGCGTCGCCGTCGCCTGCGACCCGGCCGGCACCCCGGGCCTGCCCGACACCGCCGCCTTCGCGGAGAACGGCGACGCGCAGCTGACCCTGGGCGCGGCGCTCAAGGGCGGCAAACCCGCCGAGGCGTTCGACGGCGTGCTGGAGGAAGTGCGGATCTGGCGCACCGCCCGCACCCACGAGCAACTGCTGGACAACCTGTTCACCCGGCTCAAGGGCGAGAAGGAGGACCTGGTCGCCTACTGGCCGTTCGACCGGGACTCCACCGAGGCGCGCACCGCCCAGGTCCGCGACGAGGGCCTGCGCGGCAACCACCTGGAGTTCGGCCCGGAAGCCACCCGCCCGCGCACGGTGCTGTCCAGCGCACCGGTCTCCAACGACGCCGCCCAGGTGCGTTCGGCCCTGGCCGGCCTGCGCACCCCGTTCCACCAGAGCGTCTCCGCCGCCCCGGCGGTCGCCGAGTACGCCGACATGCAGTACGGCTCGCGCGGCGAGGCGTTCGGCGTCCTCAAGCGCGCCTACAGCTACCTCCAGGACGGCCGCTGGCACCTGATCACCGGCTACAAGGTCGGCGAGCTGGTCAGCGAGTGGGTCAGCCAGGTCCAGTTCGACCCGCAGCTGATCGGCTACGTCGAGGGTGCCCCGCCGATCCCCTCGGAGAACCTCACCGCGGGCCTGACCGACCCGGGCAGCGACACCTTCGAGGGCGCCTCCACGGTCAAGCTCACCGAGGCCGAACAGGTCGTCCGCTCGTTGTCCTCCGCCAAGGAGCGCAGCGTGGACGCCGCCTTCGGCTTCGCGCTCTCCAACGAGGTGGACGTCGACGTCTGGATGATCACCGCTCCGCTGGGCTTCGGCATCGCCAAGTCCATCGCCAAGGGCGGGGTCTCGGCGAGCGTGCGGGGCAACCTGGAGTTCTCCAACAGCTGGGCCGAGGACACCTCCGTCTCCCAGGGCGAGAACACCGCCCGGACCACCAAGGTCACGCTCACCGGCCACTGGGAGGACCCGGGCCGGGTGCTCAACCCCACCGCCGGCCGGCGGTACGTTCCGGCCAACACCGGCTTCGCCGTCGTCCAGTCGCAGACCGCCGACGTCTTCGCGCTGCGCCTGGCGCACAGCGGCGCGCTGGTGGCCTACCGCATCCAGCCCAACCCGGACATCCCCAAGGACTGGAACGTCGTCCCCTTCCCGATCAACCCGCGCTACACCAAGCAGGGCACCCTGGACGGCACCGTCGGCTTCGACGAGCGCGGCAAGGTCGCCGACCCCGACTACCAGGGGGCCCGCGACCGGGGCGAGTACAGCTACTTCAAGCCTCGCGAGGCGTACGCGCTCAAGCGCCGCATCCAGCGCGACCAACAGCGCCTGCACAGCTACTACGACAGCGTCTCCACCGAGACCCACGCCCCCGACCCGCTCGCCCAGCGGGCCGGCCGGGTGCTCGGCGGCGCGATCGGCGCGGACGCCTCGCCGGCCCGCGGCCGGGACGCCACCGACAGCGCGACCGGGCAGGGCTTCTCCCGCCGCGACCTGGTCAACACCTACGTGTGGACGGCCGCCGGGGGCTTCTTCGCCGAGACCACCGAGACCACCGACGTGGTCAGCGAGACCACGGCCGGCTCGTACTCGCTCTCCGGCTCGGTGGGCACCTCGATCGGCACGTCGTTCCAGATCGCCGGCATCGGCGTCGGCGCCCAGCTCGACGCCTCGGTGGGCGGCGGGATGACCAGCACCCGGGCCCGCGGCAAGGAGGCCACCCGCTCCTTCGGCCTGGAGGTCGAGGTCGCGCCCAGCAGCAACCTGCAGAGCTACGACGGCGACCGCAACCCGGTCTTCGACCGTGACGGACAGCCCGTCAAGGTGCCCGGCAAGGTCGACGCCTACCGCTTCCTCAGCTTCTACCTCGGGGAGGACAGCGAGCACTTCGACACCTTCTTCCACAAGGTCGTCGACCCCCTCTGGCTGGAGAACGGGCACGACCCCAACGCGGCGGCGCTGCGCCAGGCCCGCCAGTCGGACCGCAAGCCGCCGTGCTGGCGGGTCCTGCACCGGGTCACCTTCGTCAGCCGGGTCCTGCCCGACATCCCGCCGGCCGACGCGCCCCCGCTGGAGAAGGCGATGCGGCAGCTGGACGTGGAGAGCAACTACGAACTCGTCCGCCGCCTCGACCCGTACGTGAAGTCCGCCGCCACCGGCCTGCCCGAACTGGCCGACGCCACCCGCACCACGCTCGCCCGGGAACTGCCGGAGCTGCTCCCGCACGCCGACGACGTGATCGGCTTCCTCGCCCAGTACTACGGCGTCGAGGCCTGAGCCCCGGGGCCGGGGGGGGGGGCGCCCCCGCCCCGGGCCCGCTCCCCCGGCCCCCCGGGGCCCCGCCGGGGGCGGATA
>NZ_JBHWGD010000034.1:88341-89795 GCF_042733235.1 Kitasatospora sp. NPDC059722 | reverse complement strand
GAGTTCGCTCCGAGGCAGGACGACCAGGCAGCCAACGTGACGATCATCAACAACACGATCAAGGATGGGAACCACCAGAACGTGATCCAGGCCGGCTTCTACAACGACCGGACCCGCTGACCTTTCCGCAGCCTTAAACAGGCCCGATGGAACGCCTAACCCCGGTGTCCCGTCGGGCCTTTGTGCTGCTCGGGGCCATACAGTCCGTCAATAACCGCATGACGCAGAGCTATTGCCATCTGGTCCAGACCAATCCTACGCTCTGCCCGGGGGTCCGCGATCCGGGCCGCGGCTCCCGAACGGGCAGGCGTGTCCGCTCCCCCACACCCGCCCGGAACGACGGTCGAGGAGTCCCCACCCCATGTCCATCAAGCGAAGTGCCCTGTCCGTCGGCGCCGTCGGCGCCGCGGTCCTCGCGATGGCGGCGGCCACCGCCGGCACCGCCAGTGCCCACGGCACGATGACCGGGCCCGTCAGCCGGGTCGCGGCCTGCTACGCCGAGGGTCCCGAGCACCCCGTCTCCCAGGTCTGCAAGGACCTCGTCGCGGCGAGCGGCACCCAGCCGCTCTACGACTGGAACGAGGTCAACATCGCCAACGCCAACGGCAACCACCAGGCGCTGATCCCGGACGGCAAGCTCTGCTCGGCCAACCGCGACAAGTACCAGGCCCTGGACTGGCCGCGCACCGACTGGCCGGCCACCGCCGTCGCCGCGGGCGCCTTCACCTTCCAGTTCCGCACCACCGCGCCGCACGTCGGCACCCAGACCGTCTACATCACCAAGGAGGGCTACGACCCCACGAAGCCCCTCAAGTGGTCCGACCTCGACCCGACGCCGGTGGCCCAGGTGCAGGTCGACCGCACCGCCACCAACGGGTACTACACCTACCCGGGCACGCTGCCGCAGCGCACCGGCCGCCAGCTGCTGTACATGATCTGGCAGCGCAGCGACAGCCCGGAGGCGTTCTACAGCTGCTCGGACGTCGACTTCGGCAAGCCCGCCGCGGCCGGCGGCGCCCCGGTGTCCGCGCTCGCGGCGCAGGCCCCGGCCGCGCCGAGCGACGCGCAGATCGCCGCGGACGCCCCGAAGTCCACGGTCGCCCACCACGGTCACGGCGGCGACCCCAACTCCCCGGCCGGCCTCGTGGTGCCGACCGCCTCCGCGGCCGTCGGCACGTCGGCCACCGGTCCGCTGCTGCTCGCCGGCGCGGCGGCGATCAGCGTCGGCTGGGCCGGCATGGTGCTCCGGCGCCGTCGTGTCGAGGCTGTTCGACGCGACTCCTGAGGGCCGGATGCGGGGCCGGACCGGCCCACCCCCGTCCGGTCCGGCTCCCCGCGTGCGAAGTGAGCGAACGACGGGGGGGGGGGGCGGCGGGGGGCTGGCCGCGCGCGGCCCAAAAAGCGCCCCAGACCCACGCGAGCAACGCCATTATCTCTAGATCCAAAAAACGACG